>DERZ01000008.1 GCA_002361155.1 Porphyromonadaceae bacterium UBA3327
CATTTGGGTGGTCTTTGTCAGCGCAAATTGCGATGGACTGCAAAGTTACGAAATTTCTTTAAATTGACAGCTATTCTGCCGAGAGAATTTATCTACAAGAAATGGAGAATGGGAACAAAGGGGCAACGGTATGGACTAATGAAGCGAGAAAAGAGGCAAATCGGCGCAGTTAAAAATCTCTAACGGATGACAAATATTTCAAATCCATTTGTTATCACTTGCCTCCATTTTCCCCAAAAACACACTATTTTTATTGTAAGTCAGACAAAAGATATTTTGATTTTTTTACGTTGTTATAACATCAGAAACTTTGTAGGATCCAGAATGATAAAACTTGTTATTTTGAACCGATTCAGCTTTGTCATTCAGCCGAATATACATATCTGATATAATTCCTCCCTGACCATGAACGCTCTTATTTCCATTTCTCCGGTCATTCTCCTGTTTGTGCTCATGCTCGGCTTCAAGGTAAAAAGCCATCTGAGCGCACTTGTCACTCTTGCCGTCACAGTGATGCTTGCCATCTGTGTCGCACCTGCCACGGGCATCCTCCCGGACGCGGCGGCCTCCCACGCAGGCGGCACTATAGGCTTCGCCCTCATCGAGGGAGTGCTGAAGGCCTTCTTCCCGATTCTGATCATCATTCTCATGGCCATATTTTCATACAATGTGCTTGTGGAGTCCGGACAGATCGAGGTGATCAAGGCCCAGTTCTCGTCGTTCACCGACGACAAAGGCATTCTGGTACTGATGATGGTATGGGGCTTCGGAGGGCTACTCGAGGGAATGGCGGGGTTCGGAACAGCCGTAGCCATCCCCGCCGCCATACTTATCGGACTGGGATTCAAACCGATGTTTTCGGCACTTGTGGCGCTGTTGGGCAACACTGTAACCACCGGTTTCGGTGCCGTCGGCGTACCGGTCACCACCCTCTGCAACGAGGTGACTGCAGGGGGAACAGCATCCGTAGAGACGATACGCGAAATTTCATCCTTTGTGATAGTCCAGCTTTCTCCCCTCTCTTTCATCATCCCCTTCATCATACTGACGCTCACCGACCGTAAGGCTGTCGGGCGAAACATCGCTCTGTCGCTCTGGACGGGCGGCATCTCTCTGGCCGTGCAGTATGCATGTGCCCGATGGCTCGGAGCGGAAACGCCGGCCATCCTCGGCTCGATAGCCGCCATCGCAGCCATCGTGGTATACGCGAGACTGTCCGGGCCGAAGAAGAGAACAGAGTCCGACGGCATGACCCGCAGATACACGACCGCAGAGACTCTCCGCGCATGGAGCGTCTATATTTTCATCCTGACACTGATTCTGGTCACCGGCGCCCTCTGTCCTCCAATCGAGAAATTCCTGAAGTCAAATCTCGTGACCTCCGTCTCGCTCCCCTGTCTGGGCTCCACCTTCAGGTTCGGCTGGCTCAGCAACGCCGGCCTCTGGCTCTTTGCCGGCAGTTTGGCCGGGGGGCTGGTTCAGGGCCTCGGATGGCGCAAACTGCTCGGCGTGCTTGCGCGGACGATGGTTAACCTGCGCTTCACCACCGTCACCATCGTCTCGCTAATAGCCTTGGCGTCGGTAATGAACCACAGCGGCATGATTTCGGCTATTGCCGTCGGCCTGACAGCCATATCGGGATCATTCTATCCCTTCTTCGCACCGCTGATCGGAGCCATCGGCACATTCGTCACCGGCAGCGACACCTCCTCCAACATACTCTTCGGCAAGCTCCAGGCGAGCATGGCCGGACAGTCAGGCATGAACGGGTACACAACAGTACCCGGAGTAACCGGCAGCGAGAGCAACTGGCTGGCCGCCTCCAACACGACGGGCGCCACCGGCGGCAAGATGATTTCACCGCAGAGCATAGCCATAGCCACGGGCGCCTGCGACATGGAGGGCAAGGATGACGCCATCCTGCGCAAAGCCATCCCTTACGCCCTCCTCTACATCATCATAGCCGGCGCCATCGTACTCCTCGGCTCTTAGAAAGTCGTGTTTGAAAGTTAAATTCAAACACTATTTTAGAGACTGCTTCTGTCATGAAATCCGGCGGCGCAGATAGAATGTTCTTGTGAACAGGAGAAACATCAGTGTACCGGTGCACTGGATGGCGGCAACGGTCCAGAAAGCCGCCCTGAAACCGAGGTATTCGGCCATTACGCCGCCAGTGAGTATACCCAGTCCCATGCCGAAATCCCAGGAGATGAGTATCGACGAGTTGGCGGTGCCACGCTGGTCGTGTCGGGCTGTCTTTACAAACATGTTCAGGAATGCCGGATACATCCTGCCGTTGCCGAGACCGATCAGGAACGCCGAGACATAGTAGGCCCACGGAGCCGGAACCGACGCAAACAGCGCGTATCCCGCCAGCGAGAGACATACCCCGATGGCACAGCTACCGGTGATGTTCCCGTCGCGCAGCGACTTATGGCCAGAGAGCCGCGAAAGCACCAGACCTCCGGACAGGATGGCGAAGAAGATACCCGTGCCGTCGGTTATGCCGAGCTTCTCCTCTGCGTATAGCGCCACATAGTTTGACATCACTCCCCAGCACAATCCGAAGAGGCATATATTGATGGCCATGAGCCATGCACGCGTAAGAAAGAAATGGTCGAGATCGAGCTTCGGCTTTTTCCTTACGATCTCTCTGGCAGGAATCTTCACTGTAGCGGAACAGAGCAAACCCACAAAAGCTATTGCCAGCGACAGCCAGAAGAGGAGATTGAAATTGCCGGTATAGTTGTAGATATAAATGCCGGCGGACGGAGCAATCGCCATGGCGAGGTTGTTGCTCAGGCCATAATAACCTATTCCCTCGTTGCGCCGTGAGGAAGGAAGCACGTCGATAGCTACAGTGGAGTTGGCCACCGTAGCGGCCCCGAACGGTATGCCGTGCATCGTGCGCACTATCGCGAACATCAGCAGCGTGCCGGCTCCGAGATACCCGGTGAAGCATATAAAGAATGCGGCGAGACACACCATCAGCACTCGCTTGCGGTTGAACGCATCCACTATGAACCCACTGAAGGGCCGCACCAGAAACGTGGCCACCACATAGCCCGACAATACTATCCCGATGGTGTCCTTGTCGGCGGCAAACTCTCTGTCGAGATATAAAGGCAGCAGCGGCGCCAGGAGATAGAAGGCGAAAAACATCATGAAATTGCATGTCATCACCTTCCAGTACTGCGCGTTCCACAATCGTTCACTCTCGTTTACTTCATTCATCCCGATAATAGTGTCTGTGAAAATTCACTGCAAAATTAACAATTTTTTGCCTAAGCATACAGTTTTTTATTAAGTGATGATCAAGACAGTCGGTAAACCAATAGATTCCTCGATATCGGAAGAGAACAGAATCGTTACGTCCGTATATCATTCTCCGGCCGGAGAACTCGTACTGGGTTCGATTGGAGACTTCCTGTGCCTGTGCGACTGGCACACGCGGAAAGATTCCCTACGCGTATGGAATCGTCTCCGGAGAAATCTCGGCGCGGTGTCCGAGGCCGGGGAATCGGCAGTAACGAGCGAAGCATCGCGCCAGCTCGATGAATATTTCGCCGGAAAACGACATGAGTTTGACTTGCCGTTGCTGTTGGCCGGTACCGATTTTCAGATTAAGGTATGGTGTGAAATCATCGGCATCACATACGGAGAAACAGCATCATACAGCGAGATAGCCGGAAACATCGGCTCAGCCGGGAGTGTGCGCGCCGCTGCCGCGGCAACAGGAGCGAATGCCTTGTCGATATTAGTGCCATGCCACCGTGTACTCGGCACAGGAGGAGCCCTGACCGGCTACGCCGGAGGCCTGGAAGCGAAGCGAAGTCTGCTATCGCTCGAAACAAAAATCAAACGGATACAATGAAGGCCGACGGCTCAAATGCCGCCGGCCTTGCTTGACATCGCATGAAGAAATCAGCAGTTAAGTATGCTTTACCGATCTGTTTATCTTACCGCTACTTTAGATGTTTTTCCGTTGAATGACACGATGTATATTCCGGGGGCGAGATTCTCGGTGCCGGTCCTTACGCCGGAGATGGTGTAGACCGTTGCCCCTTCCGGAGCCTCGATACGTCCCTGAAGACCTCTGACCTCTCCGTCAACAACCGCATTGTCGACTCCTGCGGTCAGCAAACATTCCTTAGGATTGCCCTGCCAGCTGCCTACCAGTCTGGCACCGTTGCCTCCGATGAAATTCAGATCTATTTTCATTTCGCCTTCGGCCGGGTCTCCTATCGATGTAATGGTCATTTCGCCTCCACGGATAAGATTGCAGTACATGGTTTCCATTGCCTCCGTGTAACGGGCAACGAATGACGGCATCGGGATTACATAACCCATCCCGAGGTCATAGAAAAATCCATCGACGAATGTACCCTTTACCCACTTGTCCTTCTGATCGTTAGGAACGTGAGTGTACGTTCCGGGGAGATCCGCTATCAGATCATTTCCCGTATAAGGAATCTGCAGCATTGCCACATCTCCTTCAGAGTAAATCATGACATCATCTTTGGTGTATCCGTAAAAACTCAACAAAAAGAATTCGATTGCAGGATCATAGACAATCTCCAGACTGGGAATATCCAGTTCATAGACAGTGCCGGGAGTGACCGGCATCAAGCTCGGCACAAGCAGCGGGCCGTAATACGTCACCTTGTACTCCCTGGCAACATCCTCGCCTGAAGTGGCGTCCTTGGCAGTCACTGTGAGAGTTGCGGAAACGGTGTAGAGTCCCGTTTCTTCAGTGATTGATACCGTACCCGCCGTCACCGGCATTTTAACACGTTCGATTGCACCGTTGTTATCCACCGCCTGAAGGATAAAACAGTTGGCTCCCGAGAATGTGAAGCTGTCGGAGGAATTGCTGTACGAATACTCTCCCGCCGGAAGAACCGGCGCCAACTCATCCTGAGACGCAGGACCGCAAAGGAAAAGACTGAGCATGGCACCCTCTCCCTCTATCGAGGAGTTATCTTCATTGAATCCTTGCTCGCAATCCGTTACCAGAAGCTGATAACAGTCGGTTTTACCATCCTTATAGAAATCATGGTGATAGATGAACTCGCCGAGCCTGGCATCGAGAATTGTCTCGGAATCGTTTGTCTGAGCCACTGCGGGGGCAGCGGAGGCAGCCATTAACATTGCAGCCGCCATGGTGTAGATTTTTCGCATAGGTATTCACTTTTAAGGTTGATACTGATGCAAATTTATCCGATGCATGGAATTCCTGCAATAGACACGGCAAATTATTTGATATAAATAGGATTACATTTATAAAAAGATATGTATCATTTTATAAATCGTCTCCAGACAGTAAGGATTTATCGCTTCTGGAAAGCTTTCCGGCAGCCTCTATGTATGCGGAAGGGGTCAGACCGGTAATGCTTTTGAATGCTCTCGTGAATGTGACACGCGACTTATATCCCACGTGAAGTCCAAGCCCCTCGACCGAAAAATCGGGTCTTCCGCTCTTGCCGTTTATTATCCGGCACGCCTCAAAAATGCGACGCTCGGCAACCATTGTCTTGAACGATTTTCCGAATCCCTCATTGATGGCCCTCGACACGTAAGATGAATTCGAGTCAAGTAATTCGCATAACATAGGAAGCGAGAACTCGGGATTGAAAAGCTCATCGCCATGATTGATTATTTCGTCAATACGCGCTATCAGTTTACGGTCGGTATCGGTTATGGCCCTCGCATCACCTCCTTCCGACTCCGAAGCGCAGTCCGGCCCCTCCCCTGCCGACGATTCATTCTTTCGACAAGCATCCACTCTTCTGGAATTTTCGAGCAATTCAAGATTTTTCTTATATAATTCCATAACGAGAGCCTGCCGCTTGCGGTAATAGATCAGTATGGTTGCAAGAGTCACAATCAGCAGCAAGGCAACAGACAACACCGTTACAAACAGGGAGCGACTACGCAAGCGCTCCTCGCGCAAAGCGCTGACTTTATATCGGTTTTCATCCAGTTCCCCTTTCAGCTTGATATCGGCAAGAGAATATATCTTCGATTTTCCATAAATCTTGTCACGAACCTTATAAAACTCAAGCAGATATCTATCGGCCTTATCATTATTTCCCGTTTTTTTATAGAACTGGTACAATTGGCGGGCAGTGGAAAGCTTCATTTCGACAGAACCGGTGGTGCGAGCGATACTGTCAACCTCCAGCAATTTATTCTCACAATCCGCAAAACGGCTCTGAGCCATATCGTTCATGGCGCGAATCCATATAGGAAACATATTGAAGAAAACATTCTTGTTCCATCGGGCAGGAACGCTGGACAATTCGCCGGCCAATGCGAACAGCTTTTCCGACTCCTTGTAATCTTTGTCATAAAAAGCCTCAACTCCTCTGACCACAATATCCATATATTTCCTCAATTCCGGACTGCCGCCATCCACACCAAGATTCCTGTAGACGGCGATTCCATCACGGACAAACTCACCATTTTCAGGAAAATTGACATCGATTATATTTAACAAGGTATAAGCGCTGGTCATGAAATCTTTTGTACCCACGCACAACTTCAGGCACTTTGCAAGAAGACGGTTTGCCTCGGCCTTTTCCAAGCTGTTTGTCTCATCGGCATTGAACAGAATACACGTTGCGACTACAAAAGACATATTGCTGGCGATATGTGAGGAAAGATTGACAAGATTGTCATCGTCGACCACTTTTTCCGCTCTCATAAGAGAGGCGTATGCCTCCCTGTAGTCATTAAATAAGCGTGAATATATGTAGGCGATATTTGACAGAGCCACTACAAGAGTTTCGGAACGCACGTTTTCCTGATTCGTATCGTAACGACTGACAATCTCTTCAAAACATACCAACGCGCTGTCCGGCCCGGCGAATGCATCGGGATTATTGCGCTTCAGATACCTGTTGCCCAAATCCGCGATATCGTCCGCATCGAGAGCAACAAGGGTGGCCGCCAGACCGGAATCCGCGGCGGCAAATGCCGGGAACAGACCGATTCCATGCAGTAAGATAAGTATCAATCCTGCAACATTGAGTCTATACCGCACCATCATCACCTATATTCACTGAAATGAGCGCCGTCCGGTGTCGGGTCGGTTACCAGCACCGGCCTGTCATAGACCGTCTCCAGCAACGTCCGGAGCATTTGTGCTCCATCGGCACGGGCACGCTTAACCGTTCCGTTGCGGTAGAGAAGTCGCCTTGAGTTGCGCTTTATATTGGCTTTGACGGCATTTTCCTCCTCGACCGTGAATTTGTCGCTCCTGAGCATAGCCATCGGGCCGACGGCCTTAGTATCGATCACTTCCCACGAATTATCTTCAGTCGCCTCATACAAATCGATTATTTCGGGCGGAAGCGTAACCCTGACGGTATCTCCCCCGGCATCCACCTGCATGTTCTCGATATCGAACAACACACTCCCCTTCTGTTTCTGTACGGCAAACATCACCTTGTTGTCGATCGTGTCCAGAACCGGCACCTCGCTGTAGATGTCCACGGCGCAGAGCCGCACCATCTCCTCAATCCGGCTGACACGGCCTTCGCTGACATCGATAGTCTTCTTTGGCGTGGAAAAATAGAAATAGAGCCCGGCTGCCACCGCTGCGAGCAGGACCACGGCAATAAGTATGAGTTTAATTCTCTTTATCATAGTTTCCAGAATCAAGGTTTGAAATCAATAACTGCAGTATATCCGTTTGCTTCAAATAAGGTCTCGAAGTATCTGCGGGCCTTGCGCCTGGCCGTCTCGGTGAGCTGCCGGCGGAACTCCGGATTCTCCTCCACCTCCTTTCGGAACGAGGCGTTGGCTTTCTCCTTGATTTCCGCACGCTCCCTGGAGTCGAGGTCAGACCTCAGCAGTCCTATGTTCTCATACTCCCTGCGCAATTCCATGTCGCGCCCGATGACCTCCGTCCTGACAGGCGGCAGGATCACCTTTACCGTCCCGGCATTATCGTCAAACTGAATGTCCTCCGGCTGCAGAGCGGAGAGGTCTATATAGGCACGCATGTATGAATCGTAGGAATAGACAGCGATCCTCTTGCCGATTTTGTACCAGTCGGAACTTTCCAGTTTCGCCGTCTTTGTGATTGCCATGGATGCGAACACCATTTTGTCGGCAGACTTGATTTCCTGATAAAGCGCGGTATTGTCACGCTTTGCGCAGGCCGACATCAGAATCAGGGATGCCGCGCAGACTGCGATCCGCAGCAATGTCATCATCTTGAATATTTGCATATATGAACGTTAAGCAGTTGAGAAATTTAAACGGTTTATGGGTAGTTGCTTAGTATGGGACCTTGTTGACGGCACAACCCGCTGACCTTCGGATATGCTTGCGAAGATCGGCAGGTTGTGCTGTAATACGGGCTGACGGTCAGCTCAGCCTCAGGGCTGATATTTCTTTATTTCAAGCTGGCCAGACAGGCTGCGACATTGTTGAAAATGCGCTCCTGTAAAGGCTCCGCATCGCTTCCGGGGTGGAACGTCATGCCAGTAATGTGCTCATACAACTCAATATACCGCTGACTTACCTCCATGCAGTACTCCGGAGTCATCTCCGGCACGGTCTGCCCCGGCTTGCCCATGAAACCGTTCGAGATAAGCCACTGGCGGACAAACTCCTTGGAAAGCTGACGCTGCTCTTCTCCTTTGGCGAGACGCTCCTCATAGCCGTCGGCATAGAAGTAGCGGGAGGAGTCGGGAGTATGGATCTCGTCGATAAGAATCACTTTGCCGTCGCGGAGTCCGAACTCATACTTGGTGTCTACCAGAATGAGCCCACGCTTTGCGGCAATTTCAGTGCCACGCTCAAAAAGAGCGAGCGCATATTTCTCCACCTGCTCATAGACATCCTTCTCCACGATACCCTGGGCTATGATCTCGTCGCGTGAGATATTCTCGTCATGACCGGCATCGGCCTTGGTTGTGGGAGTCAGTATCGGATGAGGCAGACGTTCGTTTTCGCGGAGTCCGTCGGGAAGGGGCACTCCGCAGATTTCCCTGGCTCCGGCCTTATAGTCGCGCCATGCGGAACCGGCGATGTAGCCGCGGACTATCACCTCGACCTTGAGCGGCTCGCAACAGAGGCCGACAGTGACCATCGGATCCGGCACCGCCACCTTCCAGTTGGGTACGATATCTTTGGTGGAATCCAGAAAGAACTCCGCTATCTGATTGAGGACCTGCCCCTTGTACGGTATTCCCTCGGGAAGGACCACATCGAACGCCGAGATACGGTCGGTGGCAACCATCACCATATAATCGTCGTTGATGTTGTATACATCCCTCACCTTGCCGTGATACACACTCTTCTGACCTTCGAATCTAAAATCGGTCTGCTTCAATACTTCCATATTTATATATTTTTCTGACAACTCGAGTTAATTATTTTTTATGACAAATCAAGTCCCCGTCACCCCTTACATATTTTTATGATTTGTGCAAGC
>DERZ01000064.1 GCA_002361155.1 Porphyromonadaceae bacterium UBA3327
GTCCTCGAGGAAGATGATCTTGCCGGCGAACTGCGGCATTTTGGAAATTTCGGTGATACGCCTGATCAGACCCTGTCCGGCCCCGTCGGCCGGGTGTGCCTTTCCGGAGAATATGAACTGCACGGGGTACTGCTCGTTATTGACGATCTTGGCCAGACGGTCGAGGTCGGTAAACAGCAGATGGGCGCGCTTGTAGGTGGCGAACCGGCGGGCGAAACCGATTATGAGGGCGTTGGGGTTGATCTTGTCGAGCACCTTCACAACCTCGCTGGGATCACCCTGATTCTTGAGCCATTTTTCCTTGAAGTCGTTTCTGACGAAATCAATGAATTTGTTCTTCATCGTCATACGCATGCTCCAGATATCCTCGTCGGGCACGGCGAAGATATTGTCCCACATCTCGGGATTGCTCTGGTCCTCGAACAAGTTTTTGTCGAGATTCTTGCGGTAGAACGACTTCCATTCGGAAGCAGCCCATGTCGGCATGTGGACGCCGTTGGTGACGTAGCCCACATGAGACTCCTCGGGGGCGTAGCCTTTCCAGATGCCGGCGAACATCTTCTTCGACACCTCGCCGTGCAGCCAGCTAACACCGTTGGCCTCCTGGCAGGTGTTGAGGGCGAAGACGCTCATGGAGAAGCGTTCGTTGGTGTCGGGATTTTCCCTACCCATGTTCATAAGGTCAGCCCATGAGATACCGAGTCTGGCGGGGAACTCGCCAAGATATTTTCCGAAGAGCGACTCCTCGAAATAATCATGTCCCGCGGGGACAGGAGTGTGGACGGTGTATAGTGAGGATGCGCGGACCATCTCGAGAGCCACGTTGAAGGGAAGATGGTCATTGTTGACATAGTCCACAAGACGCTGGAGGTTGAGAAGCGCGGCGTGTCCCTCGTTACAGTGGTATATGTCGGTCTTGATGCCGAGTTTGTTGAGCATGAGAATACCTCCGATGCCGAGAAGATATTCCTGCTTGATACGGTTCTCCCAGTCTCCGCCATAGAGCTTATGTGTGATCTCGCGGTCCCACTCGGAATTGCAGTCGAGATCGGTGTCAAGCAGATACAGCTTCATGCGGCCCACATTTACGCGCCATACGTGGGCGTAGACAATGCGTCCGGGGTAAGGCACTTCGAGCAGCATCGGCTGTCCGTCCTCACCGAGAACAGCCTCGATGGGGAGCTGATCGAAGTTCTGCGACTCGTAGTTGGCGATCTGCTGTCCGTCGATAGATAGGGACTGCGAAAAATATCCATATTTATAGAGGAAACCCACGGCTGTCATATTGACACGGCTGTCGGATGCCTGCTTGATGTAGTCGCCGGCAAGCACACCGAGTCCACCTGAGTAGATTTTCAGACAGTTGCAGAGTCCGTACTCCATTGAGAAGTAAGCCACGGAGGGAATCTTGTCGTCCATCGGCTGCTTCATATAATCCTGAAAGAGCGCGTAGGTCTCTTTTATGCGTGCCATGAACATTTCGTCGGCGATGATCTCCTGACAGCGCTCGTAGCTCATCTGCTGGAGGAGCATCACCGGATTCTCCCCTACGCGGCGCCAGAGGTCACGGTCGAGGTCATGGAAAAGACGTTTTCCCTCCTGATTCCAAACCCACCACAGGTTCTTGGACATCTCTTCGAGAGGCTTGAGTTCCTTGGGAATCTCGGCGCTGACGGTGATGCAGCGCCAGTTGGGTTCGTTGGAGTTGCTAACTTGAAGTTTCATAATATTTTAATGTGTAATGATTATTATGTTTGTTTACGCAGGTATACCTGTTTTGCAGCTTCGCCTACTTGCGCGCGTTGCGGTCCATCGCGATCTCGAAGGCCCGGAAATAGTTTTCTATGAAGAATTTCCAGTCAGCTTTTGCGGCTGTAAGGAAGGCCATATTGCGGGCGTGCATCCGTCCATTGGAATCCTCGGCCTCATAGGCTACGGCATCGGCCACTATGCGGTTGCGCGCATCGATATAATTGGAATCCGTGCGGGCCTCCACCGAGACACCGCACCGGTCTATGCCGTTTTCGAAATTGTCGAGCACCCACTGTCCGAACCCGGCCTTGTCGTCGGTGACGGTCGGCACTCCGAAGGCCACGCTCTCGAGAGGAGTGTAACCCCAAGGCTCATAGTATGACGGGAATAGAGTGAGATCGAAGGCTGGGAGCAGATCATAATATGAGATGTTGACAATGCCGTCACTGCCGTCGAGATAACTCGGCACATAAATAACCTTGACGCGATCGAGTCTGCCCTCGGCCTGCAACTGCCGGATTCTGACGCAGACTTCGTCGGAGTCCTCGTTATTGAGGCGATGGGTAAGAAACGCGGGGGATATTTTTCCTGTCTGCGTGGAGTCGCCGTCGCGGAGTGCGGCTTCGAGCTGCGCGGAGGGACACCTGGTCCATCCGGGCACAAGGATGAAGGCGAGAGTCTTGTGTCCCTGCGGTATGCGCGCGTCCAGAGCCGCCACGCAGTCGAGAAAGAGGTCAAGTCCCTTGTTGCGGTATTCATGGCGTCCTGAAGTTGCAAGCAGGAAGGTGGAATCGTCATACTCATTGCCGTCGAGAAGCGAAGCCACGCGCAGGAGCGTCTGCCTTCCTTCGCGGCGCAGACGGTTATAGCGCACGGTCTTGGGGACAAAACCGGGTTCGAATCCGTTCGGTGTCACCACCTGGGGACGGATGCCGAGCAACTGGGCGCATTCGCGCGCGGTCACTTCACTGACGGTGGTGAAGCAATCAGCCTCATGGGCCGCGGCTTTCTCAAGAGAATGCTTCGACTCCATATTTAGCTCGCGGGCCATCTGGTCGCCGTTGTAGTTTGTGAAATAGTCGTAGAGGGGCTTGCCATTTCCGCAGATACTGCGTCCGATGCTGGTGGCGTGGGTGGTGAAGACGGTACTTGTCTTAGGCTGGATGAGCTTGAGGTAAAGAAGCCCCATTCCAGTGGTCCATTCATCAAAATGTGCGACGACATGTCCGGGACTCACACGCATATATGAGGTGAGGGCGCCGATAACAATGGCAGAAGCTACGGCAAACGCGCATGATTCGTCGTAATCGCCGTATGAATGCAGCGAATCCACTCCGAAGTTGACCCACATGTCGCCATAGATACCGGGCAGATGACGCACGGTCTCTCCCGGATCCACAAGTATCACCTGCGGCGCTCCGGGGATGTCCCACCGTCCCGTACGCACCCGGATACCCCACGGGAGATCCAGCTTGACGGCCGCCGACCTGAACATGGTCTTTCTTTCCTTAAAATGCGGAGAGGGGGTTTCTTCTGTCCAGATGTCCGGTCCTATGAAGACAAGCTTGTCTCCGAATTTCTGACCGAGCACTTTCGCCTTTGTTGAGAGAACAGCATAGATTCCTCCCACTTTATTGCAAACTTCCCAACTGGTCTCGAAAAGCATTTCTATCCTGCTTTCAAGTCCGGAGGGAGCCGAAACATCGGTTCCAGACTGTTTTTTTCGGGTTGTCATATAAATTCAATCTCGATCTAAAGTGTCTTTTAAAAATCAGTTATACAATCAATGGCTTCTGTCGCTAATGTTCTGTCGGCGTCTCTCAGGTGCCTTTGCCAGGGTTTCATAAGTCGTGATGCCTGCAGCACCCTTATTCGACTTGACAAAACCACTCCAAAATCCATCCGAAATAACATTAACCAATTTTTAAAAGCCACTTGGCAGTAAGCTCCGTTTTCCTTAATAGTGAGTTCTGCTGACCTTAATGATAAGTTCTGTTACGGAAGATTTCCATCAGGTATTGACAACGCAAAATTAATAAAAAAAAAGTCGTACCGATAATTTTCAGGCAAAAATATGGAGGTAAGATAAGATTTTTTCACAAATTAAGGCAATATATTGCATCGCGATGCAATATATTGCCTTTTATTTAAAGAATAATAACTTTTCAGAACGGAAGATCGTCGGCTGAATCGCCCGATGCGAACGGATCGGCGGCAGGAGCAGTCTGCATTGGAGCTGCACCGAAACTCTGAGCAGGAGCGGCCTGGGAAACCTGGGCCGGAGCACTGTCGACAGGACGCGCTGCATACGCGCTGAGGTCGGTGTACCATCTGCCATTGAACTCGCGGCTCTCGGCATCCAGCGAGATAACGTAGCGCTTGCCTATCTCGAGGTGGAGATTGTCGATGCGGGCGTTAAAAGCCTGAAACATGACACGACGGGGATACTGGCCGTCAGTTTCGAGAATCCATTGCTGTTTTTTCCAGGGGTTGCCGCTCTGTTTTGACACTCCTTCCTGAAGGGGGAGTATCTGAACTAATGTTCCTTCTAATTCCATATCTTAATAATTTCTTGTGTTTCTATAAATTATCCGGCATCCGGCTGATTCGGCACATTTATCCGGCACCCGGTCCGAACTGCAAAGTTACGTAATTTTGAGGCAGATTCAAAACATTTTTTGTATTTTTGTGTGTTAATTCCGGAAGTGTGTCTATCGGGACCACTTCCCTATCGGAAAATATATGGCAGACATTATAAATAAATATTTTTCCCGGCTGTCGGAACGTCAGCGGGAACAGTTCGACACGATGCTCAGGCTGTATCCGGAATGGAATGCCCGGATAAACGTGATATCCCGCAAAGACATCGACAATCTGGAGGTGAACCATATACTGCATTCACTTGCCATAGCGAAATTCCATCAGTTTTCGCCTGGTACGCGCGTTCTCGATTTCGGCACCGGAGGCGGACTGCCGGGGCTCCCGCTGGCCGTGATGTTTCCCGACACCACATTTCTGCTTGCAGACCGCACCGGAAAGAAGCTCAAAGTGGCCGGCGAAATAGCGAAGGAATGCGGTCTGACCAATGTAGAGCTGCGCCACGGCGATGTGGCCGAAATCAAGGAGAAGTTCGATTTTGTGGTAAGTCGCGCGGTTATGCCCCATCCGGATCTGCTGAAGATATGCGGCAAGAATATATCTGCCGTACAGCGGAACGCCATCCCCAACGGGCTTATAGCCCTAAAGGGCGGGGAATTAGGAGCCGAACTCGGACATCTTTCCTCGCGTAGCGAGGTGGTGACGATATCAAACTATTTCTCTGAAGGATTTTTCAAGACAAAGAAACTCGTCTACACCACGGCATAGTCCGGAGATTCGTCTACAATCAAAAAAAGAACAGATCATGAAAATAGTAAAATTCGGATTCGCGCTGTTCGGAATCAACACATACGTCGTGGTGGACACCTCGACAGGAAAATGCGCGATAATCGACCCGGGCATGATTGATCAGGAGGAGGAAAACGCCATAGCGGACTTCATCAACCGTAACGGATATGAAGTGACACATCTGATCAACACACACCTGCACATCGACCACGTGGCGGGCAACAGCTTCACGACAGACCGATTCCATGTGCCCGTTCTGGCCCATCCCGACGACAAGATCCTCGGGGCATGCATCGACCAGCAGGCCGCGCAGTTCGGTATATGCGGAAAAATCAATAACGTGTCGATAACCACTTACCTGCACGACGGCGACACAATCAATATAGGCGACGGCCGGCTGGAGGTGCTCCACGTGCCCGGACACTCGCAGGGAAGCATCGCACTGTATGACAGAGATGGCGGCTATGTGATTACAGGGGACGCTCTGTTCGCAGGTTCGATCGGACGTACAGATCTGCCGGGAGGCGATTATCCCCAGCTGATCAATTCCATAAGAAACAAACTTCTGGAGCTGCCGGATTCAACTGTGGTGTATCCGGGCCACGGACCAGCCACCACCATCGGGGCCGAACGCCAGAACAATCCCTTCCTCAGACAAGTCTGAGAACAGACGAAAAAACGTCAACTAAAAAAAGCGGAATCCTATCTGGATTCCGCTTTTTATGTTAAACTATTCATTCAATTCAATTATCCGTCAACGGCAGGCTGAAAGAATCACCTCCGAAAGAGTAGGATGACCGAATATTGTCTGCTCGATGTCACGGCGTGTGCGGCGCGCGGTGATAAAGTCACAGCACTGCTGGGCAAGCAACGCCGATTCAGGACCCATGATATGGGCTCCGACAAGCAATCCGGTTTCTTTTTCGAAAATCAGCTTGCAGAGACCCTCGGTTTCGCCCAAGGCGAGACTCTTGCCATTTGCGCGGAAGAAACCCTTGCCGGTCTCGATCTCCATACCACGGGACTTGCACTCCTCTTCCGTGAGTCCCACCATGCCGCACTCGGGATTGGTGAACACCGCCGATGGAACAACGTCGAAGCGGATGTCATCATTCACACCGTCGATGGCGTTGAGAGCGCGCACGCCCTGGAACGAAGCCACGTGGGCAAGCATCATCCGGGCATTGACATCACCGATGGCGAAAATATGGGGCACGTTGGTACGCATGTTGTCGTCGACCACGATTCCGCGCGGGGAATACTCCACACCGGCGGCCTCGAGAGCGAGACCATCCAGATTGGGCTTGCGGCCTACGGCCATGAGAAGATCGGTCGAGACAATGCTCTCCTCTTTCCCCTTGACATCATAGGTGGTGACAATCTCGTAATTTTCGTTCTGCTCAATCTTCTTGACAGCGGCTCCGGTCAGGATCTTTACACCGCGCTTCGACATGGCCTGCTTAAGACGTTTGGCAATGTCGGAATCGAACGGAGGAAGAATCTGCTTCATGAACTCCACTACAGTGACTTCCGATCCGAAGCTTGCGAAAACAGAGGCAAACTCCATTCCGATAACACCTCCGCCCACGATCACAAGGCTCTTCGGGATGTACTCGAGTTTCAGAAGTTTCGTCGAGTCGAGCACCCAGTCGGCAGTAGCGTTCTCTATGGGGAGAGCCTTGGAGGAGCTTCCGGTGGCGATAATGATGTAGTCGGCGTCATATTCCTCGCCCCCTACCGTCACCGTATGGGCATCCTTGAAGGACGCCATTCCTTCCACCACGGTCACTCCGGCTTTCTTGAGAAGACCGGCCACGCCCTCGCGCAACTGCGACACGACAGCCTCGCGGCGTTCAATGACCTTGTTGAAATCGATTTCATAGCTCACCTCCTTGACACCGAACTCAAGGGCATCGCGGCATGTGTCGACCACTGCCGCGTCCTTAACCATGCACTTGGTGGGGATACATCCCTCGTTGAGACAAGTGCCGCCGAGGCGTCCGCCGTTTACAAGCGTCACCTTGCGCCCGCGGGCGGCGGCGTCCAGAGCGGTCTCGTAACCGCCCGGACCCGCGCCGATTATGATTATGTCGCTATGGATGCTCATGCCTTAGCTTTCTTAAGCGAGCGATACGAAAGAATCGGATTCTTGGCGGCTCCCGTCTCGTCGGGATGCGATATCGCGGTGGTGACGGGAGCGCGTTTCACCACCTCCGGATCTTCGGCAGCCTCGCGGGCCACGCGATGCATCACGTCGATGAACTCGTCAAGAGTCTCCTTACTCTCGGTTTCCGTCGGCTCGATCATCATCGACTCGTGGAAAAGGAGTGGGAAATAGATGGTCGGAGCGTGGAATCCATAGTCAAGAAGCCTCTTCGCCACGTTGAGCGTGGTGACTCCGTTGCTCTTGTCGAGAAGGCCGTCGAACACGAACTCATGCTTGCAGGGACCCTCGATCGGAAGCTTGTAGGCATCCTTGAGCGATTCCTTGATATAGTTGGCGTTGAGCGTGGCCATCGGGCCGACATTGCGGATGTTGTTGCGTCCCAGAGTGAGGATATAGGCGTATGCTTTCATCATCACTCCGAAGTTTCCGAAGAATGTGGACACACTTCCGAGGCTACGGTCGTCGCCGGTGACATAGAACTTGCCTTCGGCATCTTTCTTGACACGGGGATTAGGCAGGAGGTCGACGAGGTGCTTTGCCACACCTACGGGACCAGAGCCGGGACCTCCGCCGCCATGAGGCGTGGAGAAGGTCTTGTGCAGGTTGATATGCATGATGTCGAATCCCATATCGCCGGGACGCACCTTGCCGAGCAGCGGGTTGAAGTTGGCTCCGTCATAGTAGAGGAGACCTCCGGCATCGTGCACAAGCTTGGCGATCTCGAGAATCTCAACCTCGAACATACCGAGCGTGTTGGGATTGGTCATCATGATTCCAGCCACGGTATCGTCGAGGAGAGGCTTGAGATCCTCCACGTCGATCGAGCCGTTGGGCTTAGACTTCACCTCCACCACTTCGAGGCCTGCCACCATCGCGGACGCGGGGTTAGTGCCGTGTGCCGTGTCGGGAACAATGACCTTGGTACGCCTGGTGTCGCCCCGCGAGATGTGATACTGACTCATCACCATCAGACCGGTAAGCTCTCCATGGGCTCCGGCATAGGGATTGAGCGTGAACTCCTCGAGACCCGCAAGCGAGGACAGAGCCTGCTGCAGATTGTAGTAGAGTTCAAGCGCGCCCTGCGCGGTCTCTGCTTCCTGAAGCGGATGGATTTCGGCGAATTCGGGCATAGCGGCCACCTCCTCGTTGATTTTGGGGTTGTACTTCATGGTACAGCTTCCGAGGGGATAGAAACCGGTGTCGACACCGAAGTTCTTGTTCGAAAGATTGGTATAGTGACGCACCACGTCGAGTTCGCTTACTTCGGGAAGTTCCGCAGCCTCGCCGCGCATGAGGCCGGCGGGGATGTCGGCCAGTGCGTCGTGTCCGTAATTGTCGGCGGGGAGCTCGTAGCCCTTTCTGCCGGGACGTGAAATTTCAAATATCAGTTTATCGTATTCTTTCATCTTCAGTCCTCCTGCAGCATTAAGGTTACAAGTTTGTCAATCTCCTCGCGGGTACGTTTTTCAGTGACGGCGAATTCAATCATGCCGTTGCCAAGGTCGAGACCTCCCATGATTCCGGCATCGAGGAGACGTCGGTTGATTTTCTTTACATCGAGGTCGGTCTTGACTACGAACTCCTTAAGGAAAGGTTTGTCGAAGGCGAGCCTGAACTTGCCGCTTTCCACGAGGCGGCCGGCGAGATAGTGCGCGCCGTCGCAAGAGAGACGGTTCACCTCACGCAGTCCGTCGTTGCCCATGAGCGCCACGTAGATTGTGGCGTATAGGGCCATCAGGCTCTGGTTTGAGCAGATGTTTGAAGTGGCTTTCTGGCGGCGGATATGCTGTTCGCGAGCCTGGAGGGTAAGCACATAGCAACGCTTTCCGGATGCATCGACAGTAGCACCCACCACGCGTCCGGGCATTTTGCGGAGCATCGAGTTGGAGCATGCGATGTATCCGAGATACGGACCTCCGAACTGCAGGGGCATGCCGAGGGTCTGGCCGTCGCCGCAGGCGATGTCGGCGCCCCATTCGGCGGGAGTGCGAAGCACTGCGAGCGCGCTGGGGTCGGCATTGATGCCGAGTAGGGCCTTGGCCTCATGAACCATATCGGCGAGACCGGTATAGTCCTCGATGATACCGTAACGGTTGGGCGTGGGAACAATCACTCCGGCCACGTCACCCTTGGCAAGTTCCGCAGGGATTGCCTTAAGATCGGTCACGCCGTCGCATTCAGGAATCTCGGTAAGCTCCACGCCATGGAACCGTGCGTAGGTGCGCACCACCTCAAGCACACGCTCGCTGATAGTGGAGGACACAAGCACACGGTTTTTCTTACGCGAAGAAGCCACCATCATGAACATCACCTCGGCGGTGGCAGTTGCGCCGTCGTACATCGAGGCGTTGGCCGACTCCATGCCCGTGAGCTCCGAAATCATGCTCTGATACTCGAAAATGTACTGGAGAGTACCCTGCGAGATCTCGGGCTGATAGGGAGTATAGGCGGTGTAGAACTCGCTGCGCTCCAGAAGATGGGGAATCACCGAGGGAGAATAGTGATCGTATGCGCCGCCGCCGGCAAAGACAGTAAGGCGACGGTTTTTGGCACCGAGTTCCTTGAAGAAACGGCGCAACTCTATCTCCGACATTCCCTCGGGGAGGGCGTATTCACCTTTGAATACCACCTCCTCCGGGATGTCGGCATAGAGATCGTCGACAGTCGCCACGCCGATGCGCTTGAGCATGGCGGCGATGTCGCTGTCTGTATGGGGAATGAAACGATTACTCATTTTCGCAAAGCTTGGCGTAAGCGGCGGCGTCGAGAAGAGCCTCGAGCTCTGCCGGGTCGGACACTTTCACTTTCATGATCCAGTTCTCGTAGGCATCGGCGTTGATGCTTTCGGGGGCATCCTCGAGGATCTCGTTTACGGCCTCGACGGTTCCGCTCACGGGAGAGAGAAGGTCGCTGGCGGCCTTCACCGACTCAACGGCTCCGAAAACCTCTCCTGCCTCCACCTCGTCGCCGACCTCGGGCATGTCGACATATACGATGTCGCCGAGTGCGTGCTGTGCGTAGTCAGAGATTCCTACTGTGGCGATGTCGCCTTCGAGTTTCACCCATTCATGGGATTCTGCGTAACGCAGATCGTCTTTTACTGTGCTCATATCTTTTTTGTTTTTTTTGATTCTGTCTATATCCCGTCTCCGCTCCTGTCCCCCCCCATTCTATTTTCCCTGAATCTTCAATAATTGCGGAAGATTACGCACGGAGGCGAGGGCAATATTATTTCTTGTAGCTCTTGTCGTAGAAGCGTTTTTTCACCACCTTCGCGGGGAAAGTCTTTTTACGGATACGCACTTCCACTTCTGTGCCGAGTTTGTCGTAGGGCTTATTTATCATGGCCATGGCCACGCTCCTGCCGGTGGAAATCGAGCGGTAACCGGTGGTGATCTCACCGATCTGCTCACCGTTCATCTCGACAGGATATCCGTGCCGCGGAATGGCATTGCCTTCGAGCTCGAGACCGACGATGCGGCGCTTCACACCCTCGGCTTTCTGACGCGCAAGGGCTTCCTTACCCACGAACTCCGGCTTGTCGAGCTTGACAAACATGCTGAGGCTCGCCTCGATGGGGGATATTTCCTCGGTAAGCTCGTCGCCATAGAGAGGGAGACCTACCTCGAAGCGGAGAGTGTCGCGGCATCCGAGACCGCAGGGCTGCACACCTGCCTCCATCAGTTTATCCCATACCTTACGGGTGAAGTCATGGCTGGCATAGACCTCGAAACCATCTTCACCAGTGTATCCGGTACGGCTTACGATCACATCCTCGCCATCGAGATGCAAAACATTGAAATTATAGAATTTGATGTCGGCAACGGGTATGCCGAGAACTTTCTCGACAGTCTCCTCGGCCTTGGGACCCTGGATGGCGACTTCGCCGTAATAGAGGCTCTCGTCGGCAATCTGAACGTCGAACCCTTCCGCATTCTTCATGATCCATGCCACATCCTTGTCGATGTTGGAGGCATTGATGACAAGGAAGAACTCATTGTCGTTTACTTTGTAGACAAGAAGGTCGTCGACTGTACCGCCGTTCTCGAGACACATCATTCCGTAGAAAATCTGGCCGTCGGGGGCGCCAGTCACGTCGTTGACGAAAATATGGTTCACGAATTTTTCGGCTTCAGGCCCCTTTACGCGGACCTCACCCATGTGGCTGACATCGAACACGCCTACTTCCTGACGGACCGCGTTATGCTCTTCTGTGATTCCCTTGTACTGGATAGGCATGTCATAGCCTGCAAAGGGCGACATCAACGCGCCCAGATCCACATGCCGGTCATGAAGGCAGGTGGTTTTGATCTCCTCTTCCATGTTTATGAATATTAGATAAAGGTGACGGACTGATTGTTTACCGGTCACCAGTCAGAGCAACATATTACACTGCATGGCGAATAAGACCGATAAAAACCGTTCCTTTCGAAATTTTTTTCAAAGTTAACATTTGCCGCCCGCTCTACCAAATTTTACACGATATTTTTTCTATATGTTTTTTATTTCCTGTCATTATCCGGAGGCGGTCCGGGTAAGAGAGGCAGAAGCTACAGTCAGAAGAAGCAATAGGCCACCGCCACTGCCGCGACAGCTCCTGTGAGGTCCGCAAGGAGTGCATAACCGGCGGCATAGCGGGTCTTGGTCACTCCTACCGATCCGAAATAGACTGCGAGTATATAGAATGTTGTGTCGGTTGAGCCACGCACGGCTGCCGCAAGTTTGCTGACAAAGGCATCCGCGCCGTTGGCTTTCATCACATCGAGCATCATGGCACAACTGCCGCTCCCGCTGAGGGGTTTCATAAGCATGGTCGGAAGCGCGCCCACCCACTGCGTGTCGAACCCGAGCCAAGCCACGCAGCTTTCGACCCACCCCGTCAGCACATCGAGAGCGCCGGAAGCCCTGAACATGCCTATCGCCACCAAAATCGCCACAAGATAGGGAATGATCATCACCGCCGTCTTGAACCCGTCCCTGGCCCCTTCGATAAATACATCGTATACCCTCAGCCTACGGCGCACACCGGCTCCGAGAAAGGCAATTATCACGGCAAAGAGAATGACATTGGCGAAAAATGTGCTGTAAACCTGCACCTTATCGGCAGGCAACGATGAAAAGAACCATGTGACGAGGGCGACAAAAGCAGCGATACCACCCAGCCAGCTCCATATAACGCGGTCCATTCGGATACGCTGTCTGAGGCAAAGCGCCCCGAGGCCCACAAGCGTGGCTATGGCCGTGGCGATCAGAATCGGCACAAACACATCAGTCGGATTCGCAGCCCCTCCCTGCGCACGGTACATCATGATGCTGATCGGAACCAGACAGAGTCCCGAACTGTTGAGCACCAGGAACATGATCATCGCGTCAGTGGCCGTATCCTTATTGGGATTGAGCGTCTGCATCTCCTGCATGGCGCGGAGTCCCATCGGCGTGGCGGCGTTGTCAAGGCCGAGCATGTTGGCCGATATGTTCATGAAGATGGCCCCCATTGCGGGATGCCCCTTGGGAACGCCTGGAAAAAGCCGCGAGAAGAAAGGACTGATCAGACGGCCGAAGAATTCGATCACCCCTCCCCTTTCCCCGACTTTCATTATGCCCATCCACAAGGTGAGCACTCCGGTCAGTCCGAGCGAGACCTCGAAAGCGAATGCCGCCTGGTCGAACGACGCATTCATGACATCGCTCCACACCTGCAGATCGCCGTCGACCAGAGTACGACCGAGAGCCATAAGAAACGCCACTGCAAAAAAGGCGATCCATATCCAGTTGAGAACCATTGGTTATCGAAAAAGCGAAGAGGTAAAAAAAGGCTGCTCAGAATTTGCGGATACCCATTATCTCCCGCACCTCGCGAAGGGTACGGGCCGCGGTCTCGCGTGCTCGCTCGGCTCCGCGCTGAACCACTCTGGAGAGATACTCGTCATCGCCACGGATGTCGAGAATGCGCTCACGGATGGGGAGCGTTACCTTCAGTATATCCTCGGCAAGCTGCTTCTTGAGGTCGCCGTAGCGGATCGAACAGTCGGCGTATGCGCTGCGGAAATGCCCGAGAGTGTCGGGAGCAGACACAAGCTCCATGAGTGTGAAGAGATTGCGGATCGGTTCCGTAGGCTCGGAATCCGGCACCTTGGGACCTTCGTCGGTGACGGCTCTCATCACTTTCTTGCGCAGAGTCTTCTCGTCATCGATCAGATAGATGCAGTTTCCCTCGCTTTTGCCCATCTTGCCGCTTCCGTCGAGACCGGGAACCTTGACGGCATCACCTCCAAAATTGAAATTTACGGCATCGTGGAAATAGTCGGTCTTATAGAAAGAGTTGAACCTGCGCCCGAAACGGCGTGTCAGTTCGAGATGCTGCTCCTGGTCCTTGCCCACGGGAACGAAGTCTGCATGGTGGATAAGAATGTCGACGGCCATCAGCGTCGGATACGTGAGGAGTCCGGCGTTTACCTGTCTGTTGGTCTGGTTGCCGCATATCTCCCTTTCAATCTCGTCGGAGTCGGAGGTGATTCCGAGCGCCTTGCGGGCCTTGTCCTTGAAGGAGGCGGTGCGCATGAGTTCGCCGATTCCGGCATGCATGTTCATCAGCAGATACATCTCGGCAATCTCAGGGACATCGCTCTGCACATAGATGATGTTTTTCTCCGGGTCGAGACCGGCAGCGAGATATTCGGCAAGGATCTCCTTCACGTTCTCATGTAGCATTCCGGGATCGGGATGCGTGGTGAGAGCGTGCAGGTCGGCCACAAAATAGCGGCAGTCGTAGTCATCCTGCATGCGGACAAATTTGCTTAGGGCACCGTAATAATTGCCCAGATGGAGATTGCCGGTAGCGCGTATTCCACTAAGGACCACCTTCTTATCTTCGTTTTTATGTTCGCTCATATCTACTGATGTTAAATAATGATTATATGGAACCACTATGTGTGGTGCAAAATTACTAAAAATAATTCAAACATATCCTCTATCCCCGCGTTAATCTTTTTAAAGATGGTTCCGGCTGTTTAAAAACTGGTCTTTCAGTCCGTTTACATTCCAGAGTCATCGATTATTCACAGGTTATGAAGAAACTATATCTATTGGGCGTGCTTTGCATGCTGATACTTTTTCCGGCTAATGCGGAGGAAGAGAAACATGATGCCGGTAAGGATGAGGTACGGAATGTGCTCTTTATCGGCGATTCCATGACCGGCTGGCTCTCTGAACGGCTCAACGCCTACGGGCGGCTTAACGGATTTGATGTGTCGACAATCGTATGGGACGGATCGACAATCAACAAGTGGGCCAATTCGACAAAGCTTCAGAAGAACATTCTGTTGCAGGAACCGGACGCAATCTTTGTGAGTCTAGGCATGAATGAACTCTTCGAACAGCATCCTGAGACGCGGCTCAATACAGCTGTGGACAAAATACTGAATGCCGCCGGAGATATACCAATACTATGGGTAGGACCTCCGTCATGGCCCGGTCACAACAAGGGGGAAGTGCTCAACGACTGGCTTGCCGACAAGTTGGGAGAGAAACATTTCTTCCGCAGTTTCGACCTTGAGCTTCCGCGACAGAGCCCCAAAAACCCGCATCCGAGTCGCGCAGGCATGGTGAAGTGGATGGATTCTGTGGTGGAATGGATAGAAAAAGAGAACATTATACCGCTCCAGATTGTTGAAAAGCCGGATGCCTCCCAGATGTCGAGGGGTAAGGTATTCATCTACAAGCGAATGAACGAGACCTTGTGAGACACATTCGGCAGGATATAATCTCAACAAGGCAGGTTAAATTATAATATTATGGAATTCAGAGAATTGACAGTGAAAGACTATCCGGCTTTCCTGAAACTGTACAACGAGACATTTCCCGCCGACGAGCGCAGATTGTTCAAAAACGCCGAACATGTGGCCAATTTCGTCAGGATGAAGGGCGGAAAATTCGCGGGCTTTGTCTATGACGACGGTGGCAATGATTTCCTCGCCTTCCTTACATACTGGAAATTCGAGAATTATGTCTACATCGAACATTTCGCCGTTGATCCGGCCCACCGCTCGAAAAACATCGGAAGAATGATGTTAAACCACCTTTTCGGCACAGTGGGCGAGAATGTGCTCATCGAAGTGGAGAAACCTACCGATGACGAGTCACGCCGCCGCATATCGTTCTACGAAAAAAACGGCTTCAAGCTCCGCGAGGACATAAACTATGTGCAGCCCCCCTACTCCCCCGAACAGTCCGGAGTGGAGATGCTGCTGATGACGCATGGCGACGTAAAACTCCGCGATACCCGTGACCTGCGCGAGATGCTCACGGAGGTCTACAATGTCGACAATGGTATCTGACCCGGCCTGAAACGGACCAGAATCAGAAATCGTAGCCGAGCGAGAAGATCCAGCCTTTGGTGACCCCGCCGAAGTTTTTCTCCATGTTGTCGACTTTCAGCAGCTTCCAGGCCTTGGCGCATCCAGCCATATAGTGTACGCCGGCATACCAGCGGCGGTGCAGGGTAAGAGATGTGCCCATCTTGAAACCGAAGTCGAAGGCTGATGCCCGTTCCGGGACAGGCAGAAACACGCCGTCGGGAGAATCGGTAATCGCGGCCTTGACATTCACATTCGAGCCGAGCAGAAGCGATACGTAGGGACCGACCTCCACTCCCCATCGGAGGTCATCGCAGACATTGAAATTGAATACAGCCATCACGGGAACTGTGAAGTTGTATGAGTTCCGCGTGCCGCTGACCGATGCATTGTAACCCTCCATCAGTCCCGAGCCCTTGGGATCGCCGGTGAGGGTATAGCTGCCGCTGCGCGATTCGTAGAAGAGACCGGGCTGGACTGAGATCCAGTCGCGGATGTTGAATGTGGCCACCGCCCCGAGATTGAAACCGGTGCCCCAGCTCTCCTTGTGGTAACAGTACGGGAGGGCATTGTCGCTGATGGTGCGGTTTGTGGTGTTCACTCCTATCCTCGCTCCGACGGAAAATTTGTCTTTGCTCCCGGCGGTGCTGAAAAAATCGGCGCCCTGCGCCATCTGCAGTCCCGCCAGAGCCATGAAGGCCATCATTACTGTCTTTTTCATGTCTGTATGGTTTGTTTTCGCCCCCGTTAAATCCCGCCAGTATGACTGAAATCGCAAAATTAATAAAAATATCTTAACGACCAAGATGAAATATGGCTTTTATTTTGTAATTTTACGGCCAAGAATTTCTTAACAACATTTTTTAACAAAACATATTGCCAATTCCCGACTATGTCAGCATTTCAGAAATACAGATACAACAATCTGCTGGTAAACACGAAGGACTACGTGATGATTGTGGTTGGTCTGATGATTTACGCCATCGGATTCACGGCCTGCATTCTTCCGCACAAGGTGGTGATGGGAGGTCTGACCGGCGTGGGCACGCTTGTATATTTCGCCACGGACGGGGCCGTATCGGTGGCGGTAACCTCCTACGCGTGCAACCTGCTGCTTCTCGCCATGGCCTACAAGATAGTGGGCCGCACGTTCGTGCTCCGCACCATATACAGCGCCACCGTAATCGCCCTTAGTCTCGGAATCTTCGAGAATTTCTTCATGGGCATCGGGCACCCGCTTATTCCGGACCGGGTGGTGAGCATAGTTCTCGGAGCAATATGCTGCGGTATCGGGATCGGAACTTGTTTTATCCACAACGGCTCCACCGGGGGAACCGACATCGTGGCGGCAATGGTGTCGAAATTCAGCAATGTCAGCATCGGCCGTACGCTCATCTGCGTGGATATGACCATAGTGTGCTGCTCTATATTTCTGCCTTTCGAGGGAACCTGGGAGCAGCGTATCGAGGCCCGCATTCCCATTATCGTATACGGTATAATGGTGAGTTTCATCGGCTCGTTCATGGCAGACCAGATCATAAACACCAACCGCCAGGCGACCCAGTTTTTCATCTTCTCGGAGAAGTGGAAGGAGATTGCCGACAGGATCAACAGCGAGGCCCGTCGCGGCGTGACAGTGATCGACGGCATGGGCTGGTATTTCAAACATGACATGAAAATTCTGATGGTGTGCTGCCGCAGGATCGAATCGGTGACAATTTTCCGCATAGTCAAGCTGATCGACGAGCATGCTTTCGTCACCCAAGGCGCAGTGAACGGGGTCTACGGCAACGGATTCGACCGCATGAAGATACGCATCAAGAAAGCGCAACACCCGGATGAGCATAGCCCGGAAGGACCTCAACCGGCATCACTTCAGCCGGAGAATCCACAAAATGAACTTTCCGGCCAGTGACCGGCGAACGGATACAAAAAAATCCTGCTCCTTTTCGGAGCAGGATTTTTTTGTATCTGCGGTTAGAGAACCGTACTACTTTGTTTTTACTTGTTGGGTTTTATCTTGACTTTCATCGGGTCGAAGCCTTTGCCGTAGACTCCGTTGGCGGGAGACTGAGCAATGAATGCCTCGCTGTCGATTGTCTTGATAATGCGGAAGATGTTGACCGCCTCTATCTTGCGGCACCACACAAGCAGAAGCTTAACCTGCTTTTTCGAATACCAGCCCTCGCCGTCGAGGAGTGTCACTCCGCGATGGGCCTCCTGATTGACCGCATCGGCAATTTTCTCCCAATGGTGCGAAAAAATCACGAACTGCACAGCCTGGCGGTTGGTATTGATAAGCATGTCGGTAATGTAGGAGTAAATGAAGATCGTGATCCAGCCGTAGAGGATTCTGGGCACGGTGTTCTGGATTCTCGCCTCCATGTCTCCCTCAAAAGGAAGGAAGAATGTGAGTCCGACGATGGTCATGTCGACAACCATCAGCGTGCGGCCGACACTTACGTTGCTGACCTTGGTGACAAGGGCCGCGATAATGTCGGAGCCGCCCGAGGTGCCGTTGTGGATATAGATCGAACCGATTCCGAGCCCACAGAGTATACCTCCGAGAACAACACTCATTGCGGTGTCGGCGAGCAACGGAGGGTGCGACAGGAAATAGTTTTCGATAAGACCGATGAATACCGATATTCCGGTGGCTCCGAATATGGTCCTGGCCACAAACGCCTTGCCGAGAACTTTCCATCCAATCGCTATGAGCAACAGGTTGACTCCATACATGGTTACCGCCACGGGCACGAAACCTCCCGTAGCAAAATATACAAGGGTACCGAGACCGGCCATGCCTCCAATCACAATCGAATGGGGAAGAATGAAGACACAGAACCCTATTGCGTACAGGATGAGCCCCACCGTGATCATGGCAAAGTCATTGACATTAGACTTAAGGCTATTATAATTCATTATGCTATAAGGTATTATATTTAGTTATCACAGTTATGTAAACCGCACCTGGAAGACGCTTTCCCTCCCGCTGGCGAATTCACGGCACAAAATTATGAATTTTTTTTCAATTACAATAGTCCCAAATCTTTTTTTATGGCTTCGGCGCTCTCCTTGAAAATCACGGAGGGATCGCGGCGATACCACGTGAGCTGCTTTTTGGCATAGACGCGCGTGTTCTTCTTTATCCTTTCCACCGCGGTACGGAAATCCATATCGCCGTCGATGTATGAAAACATCTCCTTGAGGCCCACAGTATTCAGCGAGTTGAGATGGCGCATGCCGATCACGCGCCTGGCCTCATCCTCCAGTCCGTCAGCCACCATTCTCTCCGTGCGGCTGTCGATCCGGGCAAAAAGTGTGGCACGGTCAGGGCAAAGACAGTATTTCAATATGCGGAAAGGGCGCTCGGTACGTCTGCCGGAAATCAGCGAGGAATATGGCGCGCCGGCCGCGAGGGAAAGTTCGACGGCATGGACCACGCGCTTCATGTTGAAAAGATCGACTTTAGAATACCATTCCGGATCGAGACCGAGAAGCCGTATCCTCATGGCTGCGTCGCCGTAGCGCCGCCATTCGTCGTGGATACGCGCGCGCAATTCCGCGGGAACATCCGGAAGAGGGTCGAGACCGTTGCAGAGAGCGTCGACGTACATCATGGAGCCTCCGCACACCACGGCATAATCGCTCTCCCGGAACATCCCGTCAAGAATGCGGAGCGCGTCCGCCTCGAAGCGTGCGGCACTATAGTTTTCCTCCAGACAAAGCATTCCCGCCAGATGATGCCGCACCGCGGCAAGCTGGGAGGCCGTGGGAGCGGCGGTAGATACCGGGATGTCTCGATAGACCTGTCTGCTGTCGGCAGAAATGATCCCGGTGGAGAGTCGCCTGGCTATGTCGACAGCAAGGGCCGACTTCCCGGAGGCTGTCGGCCCTGTTATTATTATAACTGTCTTTTCCAATTGCCGGAAACCTATATCTGACAGTGCGAGGTCAACGGTCGGCCACGATGCGGCAGATGTTCACTATCACGTCCACTGCCTTCTCCATCGAGGAGACGGGAACATATTCATAGCGGCCATGGAAGTTCTCTCCGCCGGCGAAAATGTTGGGACAGGGTAGTCCCTTGAAGGAGAGCTGGGCACCGTCCGTACCGCCGCGGATGGGCTGGACGCGGGGCTCGATGCCAGAGTCGCGCATGGCCTGCTCAGCGATCTCGATCACATGCATCACTGGCTCGATTTTCTCACGCATGTTGTAGTACTGGTCCTTTATCTCCACCGTACAGCAGCCGGGAAACTCCATGTTGGTCTTCCGGCACAGATGCTCAATCTCTTTCTTGCGGCTCTCGAAACGCGCGCGGTCGTGGTCGCGGATGATGTAGGAGAGCACGGTCTGCTCCACGCCGCCCTCGATTCCGACAAGATGGTAGAATCCTTCGTAACCCTCGGTATGTTCGGGAGTCTCCCATCGGGGAAGCATGGCTATGAAGTTGTTGGCCACGCGGATGGAATTGACCATCTTATGCTTGGCATAGCCGGGATGGACGTTGCGGCCCTTGATCGTAACCTTGGCTGATGCGCCGTTGAAGTTTTCGTACTCAAGCTCGCCGACAGCGCCTCCGTCCATGGTGTAGGCGAATTCGCAGCCGAATTTCTCCACGTCGAACTTGTGTGCGCCGAGTCCTATCTCCTCATCGGGATTGAAACCGATACGGATCTTGCCGTGCTTTATCTCGGGATGAGACTGCAGATACGCCACCGCGGTGATGATCTCAGCCACGCCGGCTTTGTCGTCGGCACCGAGAAGCGTCGTTCCGTCGGTGACAATCAGATCCTCGCCCATATAATTGTGCAGCTCGGGGAATTCCTCGGGTGAAAGCACAATTTGCTCCTTCTCGTTGAGCGTGATGGGTCCGCCGTCGTAGTTCTTCACAATGCGCGGGGACACGTGGCGTCCCGACATGTCGGGCGATGTGTCGATATGCGCGATGAATCCCACAGTCGGCACCGGCTTCTCCATGTTGGCCGGAAGGGTGGCGAATAAATAGCCGTTGCTGTCGAGCTCGACATCCTCAAGTCCCATTCCGTCAAGCACTGACTTTAGATACTTGGCAAATTCCATCTGGCCGGGCGAGGAGGGGGTCATATTGGTCAGTTCATCGCTCTGTGTATCGAATTTCACAAAATCGAGAAATCTGTCGGTTACGTTCATATTTTCAATTTTTTTGTTTACTCAGTTATTGCATTCCCCTTTTCCGGTTGCAAATTTAGAAAAAATACTTCAATTATTGACTCCGATATGCTTAAAAACACAAGTATTATGATTAAATTTGCATTATGAATAAGTTGTATCTGATTCCCCTGGCGGTTATGCTCGCTCTCGCCGTTTCGACAAATTCCTGCTCGCGGGCCGATGCGGGCACAACGTCAGCCACAGCCTGCGCCACGGATGACTTAGAAAATCCGCGCCCTTTCCCACACAGCGCCCCACTCCACTATCCGGACCTTGACAAAGTGCGTATCAACGATTCCATACCGTCGCAGGAGAAGGATTATGAAGGATTCCGGGTGTCGTTCAACAAGAACAACGGCACACCGAACTGGGTGGCGTGGGAACTGCTCGGCAGCGAGACGGACGGACCGGTGAAACGGAGCAATAAATTCAGGGAGGACCCCGATGTGGAAGGCTGCCCCACTCCGGCTGACTACCGGCACTCCGGTTTCGACCGCGGTCATCTATGCCCGGCGGCCGACCAGAAATGGAGCGAGAAAGCCATGGATGACTGCTTCATCCTCACCAACATCGCACCTCAGAACAATTCGCTCAACACCGGCGCATGGAACACTCTCGAAGGGAAGGAGCGACAGTGGGCAAAGCGCGACTCGGCCATCATCATCGTAGCCGGACCGATCTATGAACCTGCCGACACAAAACGCATCGGAACGACGGGAGTGAGGGTGCCGGGTGCTTTCTTTAAAATGCTCGCCGCCCCTTACGCCGAGAAGCCCCGCGGAATAGCATTCGTCTATCCTAACATGGCCTCACCGGGAAATATGGAAAATTACGCCATGAGTATCCGGGAACTTGAGCAGATCATCGGCTACGACTTCCTCTATACCCTCCCCGACTCGATAGAGGACATTATCGAATCATCAGCATCTTTCAGAGAATGGAACAGACGAAATTGAACGGAACTACGGCCGACACGATAGTGGCCCTGGCCACTCCCCCCGGCACCGGAGGCATAGCTGTGGCGCGTCTGTCAGGACCAGATGCCGTGGCCATTGCCGACAGCGTATGGCGCGGCAAGTCGTTATCGGGTGTGGCGAGCCATACCGCTCACCTCGGTGAAATTATCGATGAAGACGGGAATCCGATAGACAAGGCCCTTGTCACGGTTTTCCGGGGCCCGCACTCCTTCACGGGAGAGGACACCGTGGAATTCTCACTGCATGGCTCGCGGTGGATCCAGCGCGCGACGGTGGCCAGACTCACCACCGCCGGAGCGCGCGCCGCCACAGCCGGAGAATTCACACGCCGCGCGTTTCTCAACAACAGACTTGACCTGGCCCAGGCCGAAGCCGTAGCCGACTTAATAGCCGCAGAATCAAAAGCCGCCCACCGTCTTGCCATGACACAGATGAGCGGATCTTTCTCCCGCAAACTCGAATCGCTCCGTGAGCGGCTCGTTGAGCTGGCATCGCTGCTTGAACTGGAGCTCGATTTCTCGGAAGAGGAAGTTGAATTCGCCGACCGCAGCCGGCTGCTGGCGCTCGTACAGGAAGTGCTCGACCAGATCGACCGTCTCGTCTCTACCTACCGCGCCGGGAAGGCCTTTAAAGAGGGGGTCCCCGTGGCGATAGCCGGCCGCCCCAATGCGGGGAAGTCAACCCTACTGAACAGACTCCTCGGGGAGGACCGTGCCATCGTCAGCGACATCCCCGGCACCACACGCGACATAATAGAAGACACACGCGAGATAAATGGCATCCTGTTCCGATTCTTCGACACCGCAGGACTCCGCGAGACCGATGACACAGTGGAACAGATGGGAATCGACAGGGCCATGAGCGCGATAGACCGGGCAGCCATAGTCCTCTGGACAATCGATGCCACAGACACCGCAAACATCGCGCCGGAACTGGCGGAAGTCCGCGCCAGAAAGGCAGCCAACCCCGACAGCACATATATGGTCCTCCTCAACAAAAGCGATCTGTCAGATGCCGGACAGGACACGGCACATCGCACCAATCCCGCAGATGACCCGGAATTCAGTTGCGAGGTCGGCCAGACCAAAGAAAACAGTCCAGAATTAATACGGATATCGGCAAAAAGCGGGACAGGATGCGACACGTTGGAAACTATGCTTAGCAAAGCCGCCACGCGGGAGCACGACCCCGAACAGGAACTGATAGTGACCAACGAGCGCCATCTCGCCGCCATGCGCGACGGTTCCGACTCCCTCCGCCGCGTAAAAGAAGGGCTCGCCTCCGGCCTTCCCACCGACATGGTAGCCCAGGACCTCCGCGAAGCCACCCGCCACCTCGCCGCCATCACTGGCACCATCACCACCCCCACCCTCCTCTCCACCATCTTCTCCCGCT
>DERZ01000009.1:0-15829 GCA_002361155.1 Porphyromonadaceae bacterium UBA3327
GTTTTTAAACAAGCTCTTAAACTGTCCGGTATATCTAAGCCTTTCATAATCCCATGGATTTGAGCATAGACTCGACATTTGATGTGTCGATAGGTCCATCCAGCTTATCGTCCTTTGCTTCTTCAAAAGACACCCGTGTCACCTCATTGGGTTCATGATATACCGCATCAAGGAGAAGACCTTCCACATAGTTGTTCAGGCTTCTACGGTCCTTCGCGGCAAGTTCTTTCAATTTGTCAATAAGATAAGCGGGGGAGACGGAATACATGGGCTTTTTTTCGAGTGCCATGTCCATAATGATATCATTTTGATTGCAAAGATAATGCAATATATAATCCTAAACGAACTAATACTGGCTTTAATTTGTGCTCCGCACCAGCTTTTCACTGATATTTTGGAAGGTACGGACTTTTCATTACTGTCAGATGTATTCATCCGAAAAATTCAACATAAGAACAACTGCTGATGCAGGGTGATGCAGGGTGACGTAGGCTTACTTTAACTATTTCTGAAAAAATAGCAGTTGTCTGAGAAAAAATTGCTAAATTTGTAGCCTGAAATGTTGTGTACTGAGAGCTTTTTTGATTTGATATTCTAAATAACTGCTTGAATCTGCGTGTATTGCAGCGTCAGGCAGGATTTAGAGTTTAGGGACTTCCGATTCTAAATCTAATAATTCCGATGCGGCATATAGGTGTGGCGCTGTCACCTTTTCGTCCCCGATCTTTACTGGAACTACCTGAAAGACTGGCAAGCGTGAATCAGAATAGGGTGGTTGGAAGTAAATACTTTTTTTTGATAAGAACCTGATGGTTTCAGAAAGCAATAAAAGAATTGCAAAGAATACAGGATTGCTGTATTTCCGGCTTATATTTCTGACGCTTATTAATTTATATACTGTCAGAATTACGTTGGAAGTACTGGGTGTAGTCGATTATGGAATTTATAATGTAATTGGCAGTGTAGTAGCATCACTGTCTATCCTGACAGTAGCCATGTCAGCGGCGACTCAGCGTTTCTTATCATTCCATTTGGGAAAAAAAGACTATGAGGCTTACAGCAAAACATTTTCTCTTTTAATTGTCGCTTTTATTGTTCTTGCCATCATTTTGATTGTGATTGGTGAGATATCAGGTTATTTTTTTCTTAATGACTGGCTTAATATACCGGATGCGCGGCTGTTTGCTGCCAAGATAATATATCAGTTCTCTCTTCTGTCGTTTGGATTTGGACTTGTTGCCATTCCATATAATGCGTCGATTATAGCTAATGAGCGCATGGATGGTTTCGCGTTTTTCAGCATTATAGATGGATTTCTAAAGCTGGCAATCGTATTCGTTCTAATTCGATTTGCAGGCGACAGGTTGATATTATACGGATTATTGACTGCTGTTGAAGGAATCGTGATGTTTTTGTCATATATGACTTATTGTCATGTCAAATTCAAATATTGCAAATACATTTGGGAATGGAATAAATCATTATTTAAAGAATTGTCAGCATATACCGGTTGGAATTTATTTGGATCGGTATCCGCAATGTTGACAACGCAGGGGCAGAATATATTGCTGAATATTTTTTTCGGTCCTGTCATTAATGCGGCTAAGGCAATAGGCGACAGGATATTTAATGTAATAAATGGTTTCTCTGCAAATCTATATATGGCTGTCTCTCCTCAGATCATTAAATCATACGCTGAGGGAAATATAGATCGAACAATGAATCTGGTAATGCGAAGTTCAAGAATATCATATTTCTTGATATTTATAATCGCATTTCCCCTGGTTTGTGAAATGGATTTTATTCTTGGAATATGGATTGGTAATAATTCCAGTTCGGCAGATATGGTGGCTTTTTCGAAGTTGATGCTTGTATATTGTATGGTGGTTTCGATGGAACAGCCCATTACGCGACTCATTCAGGCAACAGGAAGTATCAAGCGATATCAATTGACAGTAGGATCGGTCACGCTCAGTTTTATTCCATTAGCAGGTTTGTTCTTTTACTTGGGAGCGTCAGCACCAGCATCCATGATTATACTGATTGTCATTACATCAGTGGCTCAAGGATTAAGAGTCTATGTAGCTAATCGTCAAACCGGAATGGATGTGCGAAGATATTGTTCCGAAGTGCTGGTTCCATTGTTTGTCTCATCCGGCATTGCATCGATATTATATTTCATCAGGGTAAAATATATAGAGATTGAGACATGGAGTGGGGAAGTCTGTGTATTTATTGCCTTGATGCTGTCTGGTCTTGTTATCGTTTGGTTATGCGGGCTTAATAGGACAGATAAAGAGTATTTAGTCAATTTGGTAAACAGACGTGGAAATAAAGCGAAATGAAATTGCAAAAATATAGACAACAATAAATGAGGGTCCTTACTTCATCGTTGCGTCATCCTGAACACCGGTCTTTGAAGGATCCGCTCTGCCATTTCGGCGTTCAGGGTAACGCAATGATGAAGTAGGAGCTTCTCGAGAGTTAAGATGTGTCTGGCCGCACCTCTTAGTAATTTGAAATAACACCCTTGAAATCCGAGGGATACTATAAGAAAAACCAAGCGTACATATAGATGTGGAACTTGTTTAGAATACTTAATCTTGTGATGTACTTTATGACATCATTTGTTTGGTGGTCATTTAGTCTTCCTTTGAATGCAACAGTCGCTGTGCTGGATGTATTGATGTTGGTATGCCTGTATTTTAATCCAAAAAAGTATATAATATTCAAGAACATCCCGATAATTCTGACTGTAATAATACTATTGTCTGCGCTTAGTGCCTACACTATTGGGCCGAGTTATGGACTGAGTAATTTTTTTGTATATTTGCCGGTTCTGATGTTATATGCTCTTAAACCGGAATGGAAGGCTGATTTATTATCATATATCACGAAATGGTTCTCGATAATATTGGGAATATCGCTCTTGGTTTATCTGTTGGCTATTACTGGTATTATACCTCCGATAGGACGATTTGTTGCAGGTGATCTTCCGTATCCCCCTTATGAAAATTATATTTTTTTCATAAAAACAAGAGGATACAATGCATTTTATCGGTTTAACGGGCCTTTTTTGGAGCCGGGTCATTTGTCAATGATTGTGGCCATTCTGCTATATGCAAATAAATATGATTTCAAGAATAACAGATATCTGTGGGTATTGTTGGTGACGATTGTGTTATCGTTTGGGCTTGCAGGATATGTGATTACAATAATTGGATTCCTGATGATTAAATTGAAGAGTATCCGAAATGTTGTAATTCTAAGTGTCGTGTCTTTCGTTTCGGTTTATGTGGTAACCGATTTGTGGAACGATGGAGACAATCCTGTAAATATATTGATATTCGAACGTCTTCAGTATGACGAAAAGAAAGGTATAGCGGGTAACAATAGAACGGTTCAGGCAACAGATAAGCTGTTCAGTACGAGTTCTAAATACGGAGAATTATGGCTGGGGTTAGGCAAAGATGGCATCAACAATAGTTCCATCAAAGGTGCAGGTTTTAAAATTTACCTCCTGAAAAATGGAATTATTGCAACGATGCTGGTATTTTGTCTTTATTGGCTTTTAATGCCAAGAAAATGTGACAAAAGATACGCATATTCATTCCTCGTTCTTATGACTTTGATATTTCTACAAAGAGCATATCCATCCTGGTACACGTGGCTGTTGCCATATATTTTGGGAATAGGAGTAACACAAAAATATGTTGCCAAGAAGCGGTTTCTTTTAATAAAAAGCAACTGATGCATTCATTATGAAAATATTGTATGTATTGAATTCCACCAATGCCGAGGGTGGCGCCACACGTTCGTTTGACAATCTTCTAAATGAATTGCTTGTACGGGGGAACGATGCCTTGGTTGTAATGCCTGATACAGGCGGCTATTATAAAGTGCTAAAAGGAAAGGGTGTATCAATATATGCGACACCGTATGAATCGGATATCATTCCTTCTTTGAGAACAACAAGAGACAAAATATTATTCCTTCCCAGACTTATTAGAAATAAATGTCATAATTATATCGCTGTCAAAAAAATAGTAAAGATTTGTGAGGAGTTTGAGCCTGACTTGATTCATACTAATGTTTCCCCGATTTCAATTGGTTATTTGGTTTCAAAAAAATTGAGAATACCGCACATCTATCATGTGCGCGAATATGGAGACAAGGATTTTGATTTAAAAATCATAAAGATAAAGCAAAGGCTTGCAGATTCATATACCATATCGATAACAAAGGATATATCAAAATATAGGAATTTGAATGATGAAAGGAAGGATTGTGTAATTTACAACGGAATCTATCCTTTGTCTTCAATAAGAAAAAAATTTCCTAAAGAACGGTATTTGTTTTATGCCGGAAGATTGACTGTTAAAAAAGGATTTGGATTTATGATGGACGCGTATATCGATTACGCAAAATCAGCCGGAAATCACTTGAGAATGATAGTTGCCGGTGGCCAATCCGGTATGGAGTCCCATGAATTATGTAATAGTATCCGGGATAGATTGGAATATGAGGGTTTGTCAGAGTCTGTAGACTGGCTGGGAGTAATAGATAATGTAGATGAATACATGCTTGATTCAGTGGCCACGGTTGTACCTTCCGTATGCGAGGGTTTTGGCCGGGTCGTTGCAGAAGCGATGTTTAATGGCTCTCTTGTTATAGGTCGGGATTCTGGAGGCATTAAAGAGCAATTTGATAATGGAGTACATGTTACGGGAGATGAAATTGGTCTGAGGTTCAATACCAGGGAAGAACTGATAGCGCACTTTATGCGCTTGACTGAAGATGCATCATTCATTGAGCCGTATATAGACAGGTCTCAGGAATGCGTGAAAAAACTATATTCCAATGATAACAATGCCAAGTCAATACTTTCTTTTTATGAGAAGATTCTTCAAGGCCGCGCAATCGGTTAAAAGGTCACATGTCAGACTATACTGTTTAAATTCCCTGAAAAAGCAGGTCAATGAGTAAAGCATTAAAATCGGTATTTCACACGGCTCTGATTGCTTCTAAGGCGATTTCTTTATGGGGACTTTTGCCTGTGGGGAAAATATGGTATTTTATGTATATCTTCCGTAGAGGCTTGTGTACCGGAAGAAATATGCATAGGTTTAAGTCCTTTGGCAAAGATTCCATGCTTGCGCCGGGATTGATATTGTTACATCCGGAAAATATTACCATAGGATCAAATTCGTCGATTATGCGGAATTGCGTGATTGAAACGATTCCGGTTAAAAACGTTAAGCCTGTATTGGCTATAGGGAATGAGGTGAGCATAGGTGAATATTCGCATATAACTTGTGCGAATAAGATTGTTATCGGCAACGGTTTGCTGACAGGACGGTTTGTTTTGATTACAGACAATTCTCATGGACGCAACTTATTTTCTGAAATGGATGTAAGGCCTTTGGGGAGAGAGGTGTATTCCAAAGGACCGGTAATAATAGAAGAAAATGTATGGATAGGGGACAAGGTGACGATTCTTCCGGGAGTGACAGTGGGACAAGGTGCTGTCATTGCGGCAAATTCAGTGGTGTCTAAAGATGTGCCGGCATTCTCTGTTGTTGGAGGTATTCCGGCGAAAGTTATTAAAAATATCAGCAATGACAGACATTAAGGTCATACCGTTATATCTTCCGCAGTTTCATCGGATTCCCGAAAACGATGAATGGTGGGGCGAGGGTTTTACAGAATGGGTAAATGTCAAAGTCGCCAGACCGTTGTTCGAAGGGCATTATCAGCCGAGAGTTCCCCTGCACGACAATTATTATGATTTGTCAGATGTGGAGACTTTGAAGTGGCAGTGCAAAATCGCAAAAGAATATGGTATATATGGTTTTGCGATGTATCACTATTGGTTTAACGGACATCTGCTTCTGGAAAAACCGATGGAAATGCTTCTCGATCATCCGGAGATTGACATGAATTATTGCATTTCGTGGGCTAATCATGACTGGAATGACAGTTGGAAAGCAACTGCCGGAAATGTGCGGACGCTGATCGCGCATGATTTTGATGACGAGGAGGACTGGGTGAATCATTTCAACTATATGTTGAAATTTTTCAAAGATCCCCGCTATATGAAGGAAGATGGTATGCCATTGCTTATCATATATGTACCCCAGCTGATAGACAAACTTGACAAGATGCTGGACTTGTGGACATCCATGGCAAAAGAAAGCGGCTTGCCGGGAATCAAGTATATATATCAGAGTGTGACGGCATGCATCGACAAAGGGTGGGATAGAAGCCGCTTTGCGTATGGAATTCAGTTCCATCCTGGCTACGTTCAGTATATGACAGGAAAGGCTTCATCCCGGTGGTGGTTCAACTTTGTGGTGAAGTATTCAAGAAAAGTCAAAAAATTATTAGGGATAAAACGGGGTCTGGCGGTCATTACTCAGAAAGAGGTCAAAAAGGTCAGCTATGACAGCGATTGGGAAAAGATTTTGTCTTTGAAGCCGGAGAACTCGACAATGATCCCGTCGGCCATGGTGGATTGGGACAATACTCCCCGCAAACAGACTTCCGGATGGTGTTATACCGGAGCTGATCCGGAAAAATTTAAAAAATATTTCCGGAGTCTTGTTGAAAAAACAAGGAAGGAGTATAGAACCGACAAAATATTTATTTTTGCCTGGAATGAATGGGCGGAAGGTGGATATCTCGAACCTGATGAAAAATATGGTTTAGGATATTTAGAGGCAATAAGAGATGTGTTGACCGAGAATAATGAAGTTGTCTGAATCCTCTCTATCGTCCTGAGCAACTAAATAATATTGAGAATATAATATAAGATAGCAGACCATGGGACATAGGTTCAGAATAAAAGTCTATGACAATAAACCGCAAAGTCTGTGCTATGGCTGTAAGGCTTGTGAGCAGATATGTCCCCGCGGAGCCATCTCTATGCCTGCAGATAGGGAGGGTTTCTGGTATCCGGAAATCAACACGTATTTGTGTGTTGACTGCGGTCTGTGTCAGAAATCATGTCCTACGCAGGATGAAAATCTAATGAAATGGTTGCATCCGATGCCCTCTACCGTTGATGCCGCATGGAACAGGTGTCTCGAAGAGAGGTTGAAATCCACTTCCGGCGGCCTCTTTTTTCTTATTGCGGAATCATGGATAAAACAGGGAGGGATAGTTTTTGGCGCGGATTTTGATAGTGAGCTGAGGGTGTTTCATCATGGGGTCGGCAGAGTGGAGGAATTAAAGAATCTGCGAGGATCCAAGTATGTTCAGAGCGATGTTCGTGACTCGTTTGCCGAGGCTGAGAAAATGCTGATGCGCGGTGAGAAGGTGATGTACTCCGGAACACCTTGTCAGATAGCGGGACTTAAGTCTTTTTTGGGTACAGATTATGACAATTTGATTACGGTGGATTTGGTATGTCATGGTGTTCCAAGTCCATTGTTCTTTGCTGAATATCTGCAATGGTGCGGAGATAAATTCGGAAGCCCGGTAAAGAAATTCTTATTCAGAGACAAGAAGCGTTCCGGATGGCGCGCGTATGTGTCGATTATATTGAAAAACGGTCTTCATAAATCCTTTAAGGTTGGGGAGGATCTATATTCACATCATTTTCATGTTGGAAATATAAGCAGAAGAAGTTGTTATTCCTGTCAGTACTCAAGAGGAGAAAGGGTCGGCGACATCACTCTTTCGGATTTCTGGAATTCGGAAAAATATTATAGGGAGCTGAAGAAAGAGCGTAAGTATGGCTATAATCTGGTGATGTGTAATACTCACAAGGGGAGAAATCTATATGAAGCGATAAAGAGTGGGGTGGAATTTATTGAGTGCGATACGAAGGTTGCTGTCAGTGGTGATGTACGTTTAAGACATCCTGAAGAGGCTCCTGACTTGAGGGAGGAGATATTCGAATTGCTAAATGACAGAGAGCAGGGATTTGATAACCACAAAGTGCGTCAAAAGCAGTCTTTTATTAGAAGATTGGTACCTGATTTTGTAATTAATGTCGTAAGGGAAATCCAGGCGATAAGATGAAAAAGGTAGCGATACTGACTCGTAGAGCCGGCTATAATATGGGATCCAGTCTGCAGGCTTATGCAATGCAGCGTCTTGTTGAGAAAACCGGAAACGAGGCAACCATCATAAACTATGACGAATATGCGCATGACTGGCGGTGGCGTGTGAAACCGATGTTTAGGCGTATTTCAGGATGGCTCAGTATAATATTTTATCCGGTTGTCAAGGTCTTGAATGAATCATTTTGCAGCAGTCAACGGAATGGCCATATCCAAAGGAAGAAGTTTGATTCTTTTGAAAAACAATATCTGAATCTGACGCCCGGGAAATATGAAAACAGCAGACAGATTGCATCAATTAAAGATAATTATGACGCTTTTGTTTGTGGAAGCGACCAGATATGGAGTCCTGGCTTGTTTGACAGAACATTTTATCTGGATTTTATAACAAAAGGAGATGGTCCTAAAAAGATCAGCTATGCCCCAAGTATAGCTTGTGACAGAGCTGATCAGTTATTAAATGAGCAATTGATGCTGATTAAAGATTTTGACAATATTTCTTGTCGTGAAAAGATAGGTGCGGAGATACTGTCTAAATCTCTTGGAGTTCAAGTTCCAGATGTTCTTGATCCGACTTTGATGATTGGCAAGGAAGAATGGATTAATATGCTTCCTGAAAATTTCAAATATCCCAAAGGAAAGTATATCCTTTGTTATTTTCTGCATTCAAAGGATAACACCGATGATTCACCTGATGAGATAGTATCGAAGATTGCAAAAAAAATGGGTTGTGAGGTAATAAATGTCCGCATGCATAACTTGCCGGAATGCCTTATAGTCGGAAAAAAATTTGAAACATTGTCACCTGTTGAATTCCTCGCTTTGTTAAGCAATGCAGAGATGGTTCTCAGTAATTCATTCCATGCGACAGTGTTTTCTATTATATTCAATAGAAAGTTTTATGCATTTAGTCGTAAGTTCCGGGATGGTAATAAAGGGAATCAAAACTCCAGAATAAAGTCATTGCTTGAACTTGTGGGTTTGCAGGATCGGAATGTGGATTATTCGGTTTCAGTAGATAAAATATCTATAGATGAATATCCATATCCTGACTTGGTTAAACTGGATAATGCTCGGGCAAATAGTCTGCATTATTTAATGGATTCATTAGCTTGATATTTTCAAAGACGTAAGAAGTCAGTCTGTCAAAGATTTCCCGCAATGTGACTGGAAGAGTCTCCTGTATGTTAAAATGAATATTGTTCATTATACAATAGGGTTATTGCCGGAGCGAAACGGTGGTTCAGTGGTGTATGCTGATGCTTTGATGCGTCAGCAAATCAAAGATGGCCACAATGTAATCGCGCTCGTCTGTGGCGACACACTGTTTCGCGCGAATAAATCGTCCGTGAAAAAATGTGGAGTTAGAGATGGCCTCAAAGTGTATAAGTTGAAATCGCCTACTACTCCGACCCTTATTTACGGTGTGAAAGAACCTCGTTCGATTTATGCGGAGAAAAGAATTGACAGACGACAGATTCAGAAGTTCATTGAGGATAACCGGATAGAAGTCTTTCATATCCATACTTTCATGGGTCTCTCTGTTGAAGTGTTGAATGTATTCAAAGAACGGGGAGTCAGAATAGTATATACATCTCATGATTTTTACGGAATCTGTCTCGGATACAGTATGTTGTTGCCTTCGGGGGAGATTTGCCTGAACCCTTGCGGGAAAGGGTGCGCAATCTGCAACGTCAATGCTCCGTCGGAAAAATTTCTCCGGCTTGCAAATTCCTCTCTGTATCATTTTCTGAAGACGAGAGTCGGCATGAGAGGAAAGAGGAAAAGCGGCAGTCAGACACAGAGTGTCGGTAATATGGCTCTGAATCCGGATACTGTGTCCGACTATGAAAAGCTGAGAGTGTATTATGAAAAAATGTACCGGATGGTCGACATTTTTCATTTCAACAGCAGCCAGACGGAAGGTTTGTTCAGAAAGTATTTGGGAGCAGGAATTGCCGGGAAGACCATAAATATTACCACATCTGCTATATATGACCGCAGGTCGGAAAACATTATCGACGGAAACAGGATAATATTTGGCTATGTCGCTTCAATCAAAGCGTATAAAGGATTCCCTTTGCTGAAAAAAGTGCTTGTGAAGTTATATGAGGCAGGCGTAAGAAACTGGGAATTGCAGGTATGGGGTGATCCGTTGACAGGAGCGGATGAAGATTGCGGGAATATAGTCTACAAAGGTCAGTATGGTAACAATGAAATAGAACGGGTTTTCCGGGGCATGAACATGTTGATTGTTCCCTCGCGATGTAACGAGACATTTGGCCTGACGGTATTGGAATCCATGTCGTTTGGAGTTCCGGTTATTGTTTCTTCTACGGTCGGAGCAAAAGACGTGGTAAAAGAAGTGGATGCTTCGCTGATATTCGATTGCGAGTCAAATTTATACGATAAACTCGAGAAAATATTGAAGAATCCCGATTTACTCTCCGCATGGAATAAGAAACTGATGTCCATCTCATGGCCCCATTCCATAGACCGCCACGCAAAGGAGATAATCAGACTCTACAAGGATAGCCCTCTGCCCCCGGATTGACAAGAGAATACCATGCCTTACCCAAGAGTGATCAATCGAACTATGCTTTGTATCGGAGGATGAATGCGTAAAAATTAAAAATAAAAATAAGATGTCTGCCATGCGATTTTGCGGCAGAATAGTTTGGGGTAAGGAAAAAAATCCTTAAATTTGCAATTCGCAAGTTATCATAAGGTCTTATGAAGCAGGTTTTCAATACGAAAGAAGGCAGTTCCATATCGGTTTTTCTACAGCCGGTATATAAATCTGGGGTTTTGCAGGAAACTCCGGACACCTTTATTTTTGTGGAAAATGAGAAAAGTATTGATAACCCGCTCATTGAATTCAAGATTTCTTCAGAGAGCAACGGATCTTACGAAATAATAAAGTTAAGGGAGGATCTGGATGTCGACCATGATGAACTGGATGCCATACTGAAAGAATGTGTCCTTAAAATAACCGAGGCTCTCCAGAACGGCGAGGATTTGTCTGCGATTAATCTTGATGCGACTCCAAGACCTTATGATCCTGAACAGATAAGGGTTGACACCAACAACTATTCCATCAAGAATGTGTATGACCTGATCAAGGATGGCGACATTGATTTGTCACCATCTTTTCAGAGAAATCTTGTTTGGGACCGAAAACAGAAGTGCCGTCTTATCGAGTCGATTCTGTTGAGGATTCCCCTTCCGGTCTTTTATTTCGCATCGGATGAAGAGGGATTGCTTTCAGTGGTTGATGGTCTGCAACGCCTTTCTGCGATAAGGGATTTCATGGATAACAAGTTTGCGTTATCTGATCTGGAATACCTGGATGAAAGTTGCAATGGCAGGTTTTATTCCAAAGAGCCTGCCCTTGACCGTAAGTTTCTCAGAAGAATCCAGAATACCCAGATAGGTATAAATATAATAGACGCGTCTTCTCCGTCCGATGTGAAGTATGATGTGTTCCGCCGGCTCAATACCGGTGGCAAACCATTGAATACACAGGAACTGCGGAACTGTCTTGCATCTAAGGAACTAAGGAGGGCCTTGCATGAAATGGCGCATTCGCGTGAGTTTATAGATTCGACGGAAGGCAGTGTATCGGATAATAGGATGAATGCACAGGAGCTTGCCCTCAGGTTTCTTATGTTCAGAAACTTCTTGGGAGAGACCGCATCTGTTGAGGGTTTGAGGTCTTATTCTGGAGATATGGAGCATGACCTGAATGATTTTACAGACAAGATATCCAGACATAAGAAACTGGATCTGTCTGGCGAGATTGCCGCCTTTATACGGGCGATGAAAAACGCCCGATATCTTTTCGGTAAACATGCGTTCAGGAAAGTGGACCGTTATACGGAGGCGAACAGCCGCAAATCAATCATAAACAAGGCTCTATTTGTATCGTGGAGCGTGATGCTTTCATACTATGACTATGAGTGCGTGACGCGAAATGTGAGGCAGCAAGCTTTGTTGAATCCTTTGGGGAAGGAGCTTTCCGAAGATACTTACTTTTTTGGCTTGATGTCCTTCGGCACAAACGGATGGAAAAATATTTATGTCGCTTTTGAAAAGGCTGCGGTGATTTGCGGGGAGTTTCTCCCCGCGGAATGTAAGATATAAGGTATGAAGTCCATATCAATAGAGAATTTCAAGTGCTTCACGGGATTGAATCAGATCCCGGTGGCACCCCTAACGGTGCTTGTCGGTAGCAATAACGCCGGAAAAAGTAGTGTTATTCAGTCGTTGCAGTTGCTGCACAAGGCAGCAGGAGCAGACGAAGGAGTGCCGATATGGTTGAATGATGAGACTTCCGATACATGGTTCGGGACATTCGGTGATGTTATCAATATCCAGAGTCCGGAGGATAAGTTTTCCATCGGATTCAATGACGAGGATACTGGAGCAGCGCTGCTGATGGATTTCGGACACAATGGAGATGTGGAGACTGCCGCGAATGTTTGTGGCGTCACAAAAGGAGAGAATGGACTAGTCCCTTCCGAAATGAACGGGATGGAATTCTATTTCTTATCGTGCGAGAGATACGGTCCGAGGTTGAGTTCTGGACTCGGTAATATGGATTATCCCTCGGTCGGATGTCATGGAGAGAATTGCGCGCAGATTCTATGTGATTCGGATTCGCGAATCAAGGTCGAGTCGGCCAGGGCTTTTGGTAAAGAGAAGAATCTGAATCTGCTGCCACAAGTAAACGCATGGTTGAATTATATATTTCCTGGAATAGTCGTCAAAAAGCCGAAGAATTATAATAATCTGTCTCCGTCGCTTATGGTCGAAGACCGACATGGAGAGGAGTTCCTTCCCACAAATATGGGATTTGGTATCAGTTATTCGCTTCCCATAGTTATTTCATGTCTCATAGCGCGAACTGGAAAAATTGTGGCTGTTCAGAATCCTGAGGCCCATCTGCATCCGGATGCTCAAACCCGTATTGGAGAGTTTCTTGCTCATGCAAGCGGCTTCGGCTTTTCCCTTATAGTGGAAACTCATAGTGATCATGTGCTGGAGGGAATGCAGATTTATTACGCCAACCATCCTGAGCTGAAGGGTGATGCCATAGTGAATTGTTTCGGGATTTCGGAGAACGGTTCTACTGTTGTGGAACCCATTGGTTTCCGGGAAGATTTGCAGTTTGACAAGATGCCGAAAGGATTCATGGACCGTACTATTCGCAACTATGGATTGTTGCGGAAGTCGTTGGCTGCTATAGAAAGGGGGGAACGAAATTCCGAGTGCATATAGCCGATGTCATTGTACAGCTACTACATAGACGCACCGAATTACGCAGGTGCGAGTATTGAGACAATCCGTTCCAATATCAACGATATTATGAAAGTCGTAGATAATAAGGGAGAGTATTTATGTTATCTCCATGCCGATAAAGACGCATGGCTGGCAATGAACGATGTGAACGGCCTGTCGTTGTCATGTTTGTGGGAATCTGATGACCGGATGTTTCTGAATGCGCTGACATCACTGTTGTCGCAGCATATCACGAATTGTGGGCAAGCGTTCATGAATCCGGACGATATGGATAGGAATGAGAGGCTCAAATATTCATATAATGCATTTTGGGGAGTTGATTATGGCTCTTTAGGTCCCGATAATAGGTATCTTGATTGTTATGATGATCATCTGCTTTTCTGCAGACAATGCGCGGCAGCGGATATATGGAAAAATAGAGAAGTTTACTTCTCCAAAATAAAATTTGCGCCGGATCTGGAACGTCAGTTGAATGAAAACAAAAGCCTTGCCTCCGCTATCTTGAACGTGCTCCGTGAATTAGATGAAATTTGCTGCACTTCGGTTTCGGTAAGGGAGTTCAATTATGGTTTAACCAAAGCGGGTTTCACGGACGAATCTGACTCTGTAAAACATAATCCAGCCTTTAACAAGTATAGATTTATGTTTGTGGACAGTGGCAGGGGTAAAAAATACTGCTATTTCCACGAGCACGTCGGGGATAAGGTGATGTATATATATCCTGATGAAAATAAACAGGAGATTACGGTTGTCTACTTAGGGCCGCACCTTCCCACAAAGAAGTTCCCTAAATAACTGTATGCAATCCTGCGTCCGGGATAAACTCTACATGGTTACGGATGTTATGGCAATGTTCCATATCGAGGAGGATGGTGTCCTCGAAAAAACACTCGGTCCAGCGTAAATTTAGTCTATGTGATTTTGTAGCCGATATGTGTGAGCCCTTTTTAAGGCAGAGGATTACAAGCTCGCTTGGACTTGATTTCAGCGGAGACTTGTTCAAACTTTAAAATTCTCTCTGTGAGGCGAAGCTGCAGAGAGTCGGATCGCGGACAGGAGTGGCCGCGCCCGTGAATACTGAAATGTTGTGTTGGCGACTGCCCCGGATTCGGTGAGTCCGGTCGACAGGTCGTTCCGGTTTGTTGTGTGCCGGATCCAGGCAGTCGTATTTATTTCCTTTTTTAATGAAAGTAGCTGTCATCGGAACTCAGGGAGTCCCGGCGAGCTATGGAGGTTTCGAGTCTTTGGTCGAAAACCTCTTGGGAGCTTATTGCCCGGAGGATGTTGAATATACCGTTTTTTGTAGCAAAAAGGACATGGATTATTCCTTGTCCGAATATAAGGGTGCCTGCCTCAGATACGTGCCGCTTCATGCCAACGGAGCGCAGTCGATGCCTTACGACGTACTCTCCTTATGCAAAGCTGTCCGCGGTTATGATGTAGTTCTCATTCTTGGAGTGTCAGGATGTCTGTTCTTGCCGGTATTCGCGAGAATCACCCGTAGCCGGATTGTGGTGAACATCGACGGGCTGGAACATCGTCGCGACAAGTGGAGCCGGTTTGCCAAGTGGATACTGCGCCGTTCGGAGGCGATGGCGGTACGGTATGCCGATGCAGTTGTGGCCGACAATAAAGGTATACAGGATTACGTAAGTGCGACTTACGGGTGTCCGTCGGAACTCATAGCATACGGCGGCGACCATGTGCGGAAGAAACTTTCCGACGAGTTCTGCCGCTCGACATTGCAGCGTTACGGGGTTGAAGGCGGCAAATATGCCATCACCGTATGCCGCATAGAGCCGGAGAATAATTCGCATCATATTCTTGAGGCGTTTTCGCATACCGATCATCTGTTGATCTTTATCGGCAACTGGAACCACAGCGACTGGTCGCGACAGCTGAAGACGCGGTATAAGGATTCTCGAAATATCAGACTTGTAGATGCAGTCTACGACCTTGACATATTATACGCTCTCCGCTCCAATGCAGGTCTTTACGTGCATGGGCACAGTGCCGGAGGCACAAATCCGTCGCTTGTGGAGGCTATGTTCTTCGGCATGCCGATTCTTGCGTTCGACTGTGTATATAATAGGGAAACGACATTTGGCCGCGCCTGTTATTTCAAGGATGAGAAGGAATTGCGATCTCTTCTTGACCGTGATGACCTCGATGGCGCAGAGATGCGAGAACTGGCAAAATCCAGTTATATATGGAGCCGCATAGCCGGCCAGTACGTGGACCTGTATCGCAGGTTGCTGGCCAAATAAATGCCCGTTTATGTCAGGAATGCGCCCAACTCCGCAGAACGCGAAAAGAATATGGATCAGCTGATTTTTCTAAGGTTTTTTCGAAAATTCGGAGGAAATTTGGAAATGCGGAGAAAAGGTATTAATTTTGTCCGTTGTAAGCCCGGATGGCGGAATCGGTAGACGCGCTGGTCTCAAACACCAGTGGAGCAATCC
>DERZ01000009.1:16084-43458 GCA_002361155.1 Porphyromonadaceae bacterium UBA3327
CGTGCCGGTTCGACCCCGGCTCCGGGTACTGAACAGAGAACTCTCACCATGAGAGTCCTCTGTTCTTCTTTTATATTTCTCGAATTCATTGGTCTGTTCATAGATGAGTTCTTGCAATTTGTTGTAGGATTGCTGTAGAAGGTATTTCTAATGATCAATGATAAAGCCAATCTGAAACTTTTACAAAATCAACTTGTTAATGCTATTGAAGATGGTGATCTTATAAATTTGCTTGTTTCAGATTTTATTACTAATTTTGCATCTGAAAGATATGGCGTATAAGGTATTGGACATAGCAAATAAACTACTTTCCCATGCGGCAAATAATGGGGAAGGGGAACTTATGTCTAATATGAAACTTCAAAAAATGCTTTATTATCAACAAGGTTTTCACCTTGCTTATTTTAATACTCCACTATTTGAAGAAAATATAGAAGCATGGATGTATGGTCCAGTGGTACCATGTGTTTACGAATATTTCAAAGGTAATGGCAGCAGAGGGTTAGAGCCGTTTACTGATGAAATATCTTTGACTGAAACAGAAGAAGCGCTATTTAATGAGGTTTTTAATGTGTATAGTGCCTTTTCTGCGAGTGGTCTTATGAATATGACTCATCAAGAATCACCATGGCTTACTACCAATACAGGGGTTGGAAACGTAATATCCGTTGAAAAGCTGATTCAGTTCTTTAAGACTCGCTTACAATGAGTAAAAAGAATAATTTGAAGAATAAGCAAGCCTCCAACGGAGGCTTGACTCTTATTAAGCCTGTCCCTTCTCAGGCTCCTGTTTTAAGTAAAGACATTGAGGGATATATAAAGATCGATTATCCGTTGTTTAGTTTTCGTCATCTACAACACACCTCATTTACAGATTGTAAGGACTTGTCATTCTTCCCAAATTTTATGAAGCGCCTAAGAAATCTTTCTGAATTGGGGTGGAATGGTATTCAAACATCGCAAAGACATGGCTTTGGTATGGAAAAACTTCCTCAGGAAATTATAAAACCACAACTGCCAAACATAATTACTCCTGAAGTTCAATTATTCGCTTTTCGTGCGGTAGGGAACAATTTGCCTTTTATTGGATTTCGTGAAGGTAAAATATTCCATATTCTATTTATTGAAACAACTTTTGGTGACGTGTACAATCACAGCTAATCAAAGTGGGTGAAGCTGGTTCTTAGCGCGTTTCCCGGATATTTATTGGGTTATTACACGGGGATTTATTATCTTTGTTGGATATTACCGACATGATATATGTCTTTTTATTATATATCGCTTCTATACTTGCTTGATTCTTAGCTTTATATGGAATCTTGTGGGAATAGATGGCGTGTCCGACACAAATCCTCATCCTTATGCAGGCTCTGATTCTCGCTGCCGGCCTTGGCCGGCGCCTCGGCGAATTTACCGCCGAAAACACCAAATGTATGCTGCCTGTCAACGGCATCCGGCTCATCGACCGTATGCTCGGACAGCTCGAGCGACTTCCGCTCCGACGTATAGTGATCGTTGTGGGTTATGCCCGCGAGAATCTCTGCCGCCACATCAGGAAGCACCATCCCGACAAGAACATAGTTTTCGTCGAGAACCCCATCTATGACCATACCAACAACATCTACTCCCTCTGGCTCGCTCGCGACCTGATGGCGCAGGATGATACTCTTCTTCTCGAGTCGGACCTGATATTCGAGGACGCCGTTCTCGATGCAGCCCTTCACAGCGAATGCCGCAATGTGGCTCTCGTCGCCAAGTACGACACCTGGATGGACGGAACAATGGTCAAGATCGACGATGACAACAATATCGTAAACTTCATCCCCAAGAAGGCGTTCAACTACGACGACACCGACAGCTACTACAAGACGGTGAACATCTATAAGTTCATGCGCGAATTCATCACCGACCGCTACCTCCCTTTCCTCGAGGCCTATATCAAGGTGCTCGGCGAGAACGAATACTACGAGCAGGTGCTGCGTGTGATCACCCTCATAGATTCCTGCGATCTGAAGGCGCTTCCCGTCACCGGGATGCACTGGTATGAGATAGACGATGTTCAGGATCTGCGCATTGCGGAGACCATCTTCGCGCCCCCTGCGCTGCGCCTCGAAAAGATGCAGAAGAGTTTCGGCGGTTATTGGCGCTATTCGGGAGTGCTCGATTTCTGCTACCTCGTCAATCCTTACTTCCCGCGTCGCCGCATGGTGGAGGAGATGAAAGCCAATTTCGAGCCGTTGCTCCGCAATTACCCATCCGGGATGGGCGTTAACTCGCTTCTTGCCGCCAAGTACTTCGGCCTGAATCAGGAACTGGTGGTGGTCGGCAACGGTGCCGCAGAGCTGATCAAGAGCCTCATGGAGCACCTCCCCGGAAAGGTGGGAGTATGTTATCCCACCTTTGAGGAATATCCCAACCGGCGCGACGACGGGTCGCTGGTGAAGTTCCATCCCGCCAATCCCGACTTCAGCTATACCGCCTCGGATCTGATCGACTTCTTCTCGGCCAATCCGGTCGAGACGCTCCTCATAGTCAATCCGGACAACCCGAGCGGCAATTTCATACCTCGTGCCGACCTGCTCCGGCTCTGCGCCTGGGCGCGCCACTGTGGAACGCGGCTTGTCATTGACGAGTCGTTCGTGGACTTTGCCGAAGCCGGCGTGCAGGCTACTCTCCTGCATGACTCCATCCTTCGCGAGAATCCACACCTGTGCGTGGTGAAATCCATCTCCAAAAGCTACGGCGTGCCCGGCCTGCGGCTTGGCATCCTCGCCTCGGCCGACGTGGAACTTATCGGTTGCCTGCGCAAGAATGTGGCGATATGGAACATCAACTCATTTGCCGAGTTCTACATGCAGATCTATGGCAAATACGAGAAAGATTACGAGCGGGCATGCGATCTTTTCCGCGAGGAGCGCGCCCTCTTCGCCCGTGAACTGGAGAATGTCCCTTTCTTAAGGGTGATTCCCTCCGCCGCCAATTATTTCCTGTGCGAGCTTTCCGGAGGCATTACCTCCTATGACCTCGCCCTAAGGCTGCTTACAGACCATAATATCCTCATCAAGGACTGTTCCCGCAAGAAGGGCTTCCCGTCCGACCGCCAGTATGTGCGCATAGCCATAAGGAATCGCGCCGACAACCGCTGCCTCACGGAAGCTCTCATCAAAATAGCCGAAAATTCAAGCCTCTGAAATATATGAAAATAATAACAGACAAAGATATCCGGGCGCTCAACATCAGTCCGGTCCGGTGCGTCGATTGGGTGCGCGAGTCTTTTCTGATGAAGGACCGTTCCACGTTGCCCCCAAAGATCTCCCTCCATCCCAGAGGGGATGACTTCATCAACACGATGCCTTGTCTGCTGCCTGAGGAATATGGCATGTACGGATGCAAGATCGTGTCACGCATCCGCGGTTCCGTACCTTCGCTCAAAAGCAAGATGCTGATGGTGGACTCCACCACTGGCGATGATCTCGCTCTGATTGATGCTGACTGGATAACGGCCATGCGTACCGGTGCCGTCGCCGCCCTGGCCATCGACACCCTTCAGCACAAGGGTTCGGAGACATACGCCTTCGTTGGTCTCGGTGTGATTGGCCGCGCAGTGCTGCAGTGTCTCGCCGCCATCAATCCCGGCCGCTCCCTACGCATCCGGCTCAAACGCTACAAGGACCATGCCGAGCGTATTATGGAGGAATTCGCCGGCTACGACAATCTTGCATTCGAGATTGCCGATGACATGGAATCCCTCGTGCGCGACGCCGATGTGGTGGTGTCGTGCATAACTTCGGCCGAAGGCCTGCTTGTGGAGGATCTATCCCTGTTCAGGCCAGGCGTGCTCGTGGTGCCGGTCCATACCCGTGGCTTCCAGAACTGCGACGGCGTGTTTGATCGCGTAGTGGCCGATGACACCGGCCATGTGAGGGGGTTCCGCTATTTCGATCTCTTCCGCAACTTCACCGAGCTTGCCGATGTGCTCGCCGACCCTGCGAAGGGCAGACAGAGCGATGGCGAGCGCATCCTCGCGTACAATATAGGCATAGCGCTTCACGACGTGGTCTTCGGGAAGAAAATCCTTGAAATGACCGGTCCGGCAGAGTGATGCTCTGGTAAAATAAGACACCTTTCCACAAGTGGCGGAATCAATAGGAAAACAGGTGGCCAGAGGCACGCTCTGGTCAGGCGTCGACAAGTTCGGAGGGATGGCGTTGCAGTTCATCAGCAATCTCGTCCTGGCCCGCATACTTATGCCATCCGACTACGGGGCAATCGGGATGCTGATGATTTTCATTGCCGTCTCGCAGGTGATAATCGACGGTGGATTCGGATCCGCCCTTATCCAGAAGAAATCGCCGACGCAGACCGATTACTCCACGATCTTTCTCTGGAGTGTGGGTCTCGGAGCGTTGCTGTATCTCATACTCTTCCTCTGCGCCCCGCTGATCGCGAGGTTCTACTCCATGCCGGAGCTTTCTTCTGTGCTCCGGGTGGTAGCCATGTCGATCGTGCTGATGGCGATGTCGTCTATTCAGATTAACAGGTTGCAGAAGCAGCTTGGTTTCAAAGCTATAGCGGTGGGGAATATCTCCGCGCAGGTTGTCGGAGCCACGGTCGGGATATGGATGGCCGTCGGGGGGGCCGGAGTCTGGAGCCTGGTCGGCAGCTGGCTCTCGAGCGCGGCAAGCCGAGTGGTGATTCTCTTTCTCGCCTCCCGATGGCTCCCGTCGCCGGTGTTCTCCCTACGCTCCTTGCGCGAACTCTTCTCCTTCGGAGGATATCTTTTTCTTGCCAATGTGCTGGAGACCGTGTGCAAGAACCTCCAGGGTCTCGTGATAGGTAAGAAATTCTCCGCGGCGCAGCTGGGTTATTTCAGTCAGGCTCAGAAACTCGACAACATCACCAGTTACGCCATTCCGCAGGTGATCGCCACGGTGATGTATCCTGTATTCTCGCGGTTTCAGGACGACCGGAGGCGTATAGTGGAAATAATGAACATGGATGTGCGCGTGATAGCGTTCATGCTCTTCCCTGTGTTCACCATCCTCATCCTCGAGGCCGCTCCCGTCATAGAATTGCTTTACGGCGCGAAATGGCTTCCTGCCGCCCCGTTCTACAGGATTCTGTGCGTCGGCGGCTATTTCTACTGCCTCAACAATATCGCGTTCTATGCCGTGGCGGCCTGCGGCAAGTCGCGTCAGCTTTTTTTCGCGAGCATCGCCAAATGGGGATGTCTTGCGTTATTTTTACTCATCGGAATGAACTTCGGCATGACCGGCATCGTATGGAGCCTGTCGGTGGGCTACATCAACATTTTCCTCATCAATGCCGCACTCGCCTGGAAATATGTGGGCAATCCCGTCCATAGCGTGATAAGGCAGTTCCTGCCGGTTCTCGCCCTTGCACTTGCGGCCGGCGCCGCGGCCTTCCTCCTTCAGGAGTGCCTCGGAATCCCGTGGGGAGCAGTGATTCCCGTCTACGCGGCATTATACCTCGGCGGCGCTTTTCTATTCCGTCTCAGGGCAGTGAAGGAGACAAAAGAAATACTGCTCAAACTGAAAAAATAAACGTATGACTGAACAAGATAAAAACAAGTGTGGCTCAGGCCGTCGGGATACCGTGGACCTGATCCGGGAGATACGCGCCCAGCAACCTGTCCAGCAGTTCCGCGAGGGCATGATCGCCGGCAACGTCACGCGCCCTCTTTCCCGCTGGTGCTCCGTTTTTTTTATCCGCCATAATGTCACTCCGAACCAGGTGACGTTGCTGATGATTCTGTTCGGAATCATAGGCAGTGTCCTTTTCGCATTCCCTTGCGGATGGCTCAAGCTGCTCGGCTGTGGGTTCTGGTTCCTCTGGTACACCATGGACCTGAGCGACGGCCAGGTTGCGCGATACACGCGCCGCTTTTCGAAGTACGGTACCGAAATGGACTATATGGCGCACCTCATAGACCATCCCCTGATGAATCTCGCCCTGTGGTGGACATTCATCGGCATGGACCTTGCCTCGCCACTTCTCGTTTCAGCGATATTCATCCTGGTGATCTCCATGGAGCTTATCTACCGCAGTCTGGTCACAATGGAGCACTATCAGAGCAAAGCTGAGTCGCGGCCCGCAGCCACGCCTCCGGTGCGCGGTTGGGTATCGTACTTCATTCATGAGTGTACGCTCTTCCCCAATCTGATAGTCTGCTTCACCTGGATTGTCGCAGTCGACTGGCTTCTGGACGCCGGGTTCTCGATATGGCTCCTCTACGCCTGGGCCACGCTCTTCGTGGTATATAATGCCGCCATGGTGGTCGGAGCCCTGCGCCGTTTTTTCCGGAACTGACGGGGCAGAAAAGTGCCCTGCCGGAGGCACCGGAACGTGACTGGCAAATCAATTTGTCCAATTTTGCTACAATCGGATAATTTTAGCGTGTGAAAACACGTTAAAGAATAGGTCGCTCGGCGACCGTGCCCAAACTAACCGAATATTGACATTCGGCCATTCCGGATTCCGGAAGTCGGACGGACAGTCAAATATATTGCTAAATTCATGCTATTTAGGGTAATATCATCAATATTCTCTGAAATAGATTACAACTCCATTGCTTTTATAAGCTGGATGGCGTATATATTTCTTACGCTGTCGACCTTTGCGTCGGCGTGCGCGAGAAAAGGGATGATACATAATGAAAAGTCGGTCCCGCTGCGTTGGCTGTTCATCTTGTGCATGGTGCTTCTGAGCGTCTATGCCCAGTTTACCGGCGACTATGTCGGCTACAAGGACATTGTCAACAGTATCTTCAGCCAGATACGTTTCATTCCTCATTTTGAGGATGTCTATGTGTGGATAATCCATGCCGTGACAGGTGATTACGAAATGTTCCGGCTCGTAATCGCCTTGTTGACCTACATCCCGATATACTTCATCTTCACCAAGGCGAGGATATTCGACCCGAGAATTATCTTCTTCTTCTGCGTGTGGGATCTCTGGAACGCGCTTGAGGGACGTCAGCAGATTGCCATCTATCTGGCCATGCTCGGTCTGATAATGCTTTTGCTGAAGCAGAAAAAGATTCTTGCTCTCGCTCTGATAGTCGTGTCGTTCTTCTTCCACAAGAGTTCAATTATGTTCCCTCTGATGCTCTTGGCCCTGGCGTTCAATCTCAACCGGCGCAATGTGTTTATCGCCCTCGCCTTCCTCCCGGCGGCCGTATTGCTTGAGAATACCCTGCTGAAGCATATCCTCTCAAGCAACGCGCAGTTCGCCGGCGACGCCTATCTGACCATGGAGGCGTTCGGGCGAACCACTGCCATGTCCATCCTGCAGAACGGGCGCACCGTCCTCTATTATATGGTGGCAGTCTTTATCATAGTCAGGATGATGAAGGCCAAAGATGTACATCCCTTCTACAGGGCTATGGCAAAAGTGCTCTTCGGAGCCGTATATCTATCGACTGTGCTCATTTTCCTCGATATCGAGCAGAACACCCTCTTCCTCAGGTCTATCCGCTACTGGCGTATCCCGATGCTCTGTTGTCTGCCCGTGGTGATGAATAAGAAATTTTATAAGAACAGCTACCTTATAATCTGTACTTTAGGCATCTTCTTCTTCGCGCTTCTCTATACGCTGATGATGATGCGGTACGGCACCGTAAAATAGCAATGGGAAAAATACTGTTTGTGTCAAGGGATTTCGAGAAGGCCTGCGATGGCGGCGCCGTTGTCGCGCGTCAGCATTGGGAATACGTGATCCAGCTGTCGGAAGGTAATGCCGAAAGGCTCTTTATACAGAAATCCTCCCATCTGTCGCTGTTGCGCAACCTCATTCTCCACAAAGGTTACGGGGAGACTTCCGCGTTGATGCACCGGTTCCGCGAGATGGCCGCAAACGCCGACATCATCTGGGTGGACGGATCGCTCTATGGAGGCATAGTCAGGGAGGCGGCGCGCCTCGGCAAAAAGGTAGTATGTTTTTATCACAACATCGAGGCCAATTATTACGGATCGAAGGCCGATCTCGCCCGTAATCCGGCAGACAGGCTGATGGCTTATTTTGCCAAAAGCAACGAGCGGAAGTCAACGCGTTTCGCCTCCACCCGTCTGCTTCTCAACGAGCGCGACAACGCCGAATTGCAGCGTATTTACGGCGTGAAGGCCGATTTCATACAGCCCATCTCCTTCAAAGCCGTCCCCAAAGAAAAAATAGAGGCGAAAATCGATCCGGGAATGAAGCCCTATCTGCTTTTCGTCGGATCCCGCTTTTTCGCCAACGAGGAGGGCGTTGACTGGTTCCTTGAGAGAGTTATGCCAGGGGTAAGCCCCGACATTGATTTCCGGGTGGTGGGCACAATCTGCGACGCGCTCCGTGACCGCGCTCTCCCTCCGAATGTCCATCTGGAGGGCAGGGTGGAGCATCTTACTCCCTGGTATGCCAACGCAATGGCCGTGGTGTCCCCCATATTTACCGGTTCCGGTATGAAAACCAAGACAATAGAAGCCCTGAGATTCGGTCGTCGGGTGCTGGGTACGAAAGAGGCTTTTGTGGGTCTGCCGCAGGAAGTGCTATCCGGGATAGGGGCATATTGCTGTTCGGCTTCCGATTTCATTAATGAAATCAACAGACTGCCGGTGGACTGCCATGTCCATAATCCTTCTTACAGACTGTTTCTCGAGAAGTTTTCGGAACTTGCCGTCTACAAGGATCTGAAAGACTTTTGGGACAGGCGCTTCTCCGACGCTGATTCTTTGCGATAATGTGGAAGCTGGCAAAACACGGTTGTTGTAACTTATTTTAACAAATTTAATATTTTTTCACGGCTGATGATAATTTGAATGCGTTCCGATGCGTTTATGTATTGGAAGGCATGGATTTTATGATAAGTTCTCTCTTTTGTTTTATGATAAAGAGAGGGTCGCATGTAAAAGAATTAGGATGATAGTATCAATCATAACTCCTTGTTACCGGGCAGAATTGACTATTGGCCAGACAATAGAGTCTGTCATCGGGCAGACATTTGCCGATTGGGAGATGATCATCGTGGACGATGCGTCGGATGACGGTTCGGCCCGGATTATCAAGGAGTATTGTCAAAAAGACGACAGAATAAAATATCTCCGGATGAACCAACCGTCGGGTTCCCCGTCAATGCCCCGCAACTGCGGGATAGAGCATTCCAGAGGAGAACTGATCGCCTTTCTCGACGCTGATGACGTTTGGCTTCCCGACAAGCTCGAAAAGCAGGTGGCATTCTTGAAAAACAACCATTATGACCTTGTCTACTCGTACTATGAAAAAATGTCGTGGGACGGCAAGCGGAACGAGCGGGTGATTCGCACAAGTGATGTCACCACTTACCGCAGCCTGTTGCAATCCAACACAATACCGTTCCTTACATCGGTGATCAGGCGCGATGCACTGGGCGATACCCGCTTCAAGCAGATTCCGCAGGAAGATTATTGCTTCTGGCTTGATGTGCTTAAGAAAGGAGTGGTGGCCCACAACTACCGCGAGGTGCTCGCCCTCTACCGGGAGATGAAGGATTCGAGGTCGTCCAACAAGTTCTACATGTTCAAGGGCTACTGGGATGTGATCCGCAATCATCATAGAATAGGGCTGTTGCAGTGTTGCTATTACATGATGACATATTCCATCAAAGGCTTTCTGAAATACATCAAATAGAGGACGTTTATGAAAATAGTGATGATAGGAGCCAGTGGCTTCGTGGGTACACGCTTGATCAATCTGTTGTGGGAATGCGAAGGTTACGACTGCAGGAATGTGGACTTGTTGCCGAGTCATTTTTTCAACGACATCACGGTCATCGGCGATGTGCGTGATCAGGAACAGATGGACCGTGAACTCGCCGGCGCTGACCTGGTGGTGCTTCTTGCCGCGCAGCATCGCGACGACATCTCTCCGGTGTCGCTCTATTACGATACAAACGTAGGCGGCATGGAGGTCACTCTGAAGGCGATGGAGAAAAACGGAGTTAAGCGTCTCATATTTTTCTCGTCAGTGGCAATCTACGGACTCAACAAAAAGTGTCCTGACGAGTCCCATCCGGCCGATCCTTTCAATCACTACGGCAAGTCGAAATGGCAGGCAGAACAGGTGGCCGGAAAATGGTATGAATCCCATCCCGACTGGAACATCAATATTGTGCGTCCCACAGTGATTTTCGGCGAGCGTAACCGGGGAAACGTCTACAACTTGCTGAACCAGATCTCCGGCGGCAAGTTCCTGATGGTAGGCAACGGCAGGAACCGCAAGTCGATGGCCTATGTCGGTAATATTGTGTCTTTTTCCAAGTATCTGATCGACAGCGTAAAGGATGGATACAACGTGTTCAACTATATTGACAAGCCCGACATGGACATGAACGCTCTGGTAGGCCATGTGAGCAAGGTGCTTAAAAAACATATCCCGTCAACCCACTTCCCGTATTGGCTCGGCATGGCCGGAGGATACTGCTTCGACCTCCTTGCCAAAGTCTCAGGCAAGAAGCTGCCGATCTCTTCAGTACGTGTGAAAAAATTCTGTTCCACCACCGAATTCGACGCCCGCAAGGCGCACTCCTGTGGCTTCAAGGCCCCCTACACCCTTGATGAGGGTCTCGCCCGAACACTCGAGTTTGAGTTTGTGCATCCCCGACCCGACGATATCATTTTCAAATCGGAATAATCCTTCCATTATAAGGGATAAAAGGATAATACAGATCCGGGACTCTCTCGTCAGGAGGATAACGGCTTCGAAAAGTCTGCGCCGGCGGAATAGTTCTGCCGGCGCAGACTTTTCGAATAAAATAACAGCTGGATGGTTTACGTTAAATAGTAATATGAAACGACTTGTATTCGCAACCAACAACAAGCATAAACTCGAGGAAGCACGCCGCATCATGGGCGACAGCATTGACATTGTCCCGCTTGAGGAAATAGGCTGTCACGACGATATACCGGAGACCGCCGATACACTCGAGGGAAATGCCATTATGAAAGCCCGATGGGTCCACGACCGTTACGGTGTGGACTGCTTCGCCGACGACACCGGACTGATGGTCGACGCCCTCGGCGGTGCACCCGGCGTGTACAGCGCGAGATATGCCGGCCCCGGGCATGATTCGGAGGCAAACATGAAAAAACTTCTCGCCGACATGGAGGGTGCGGAGCACCGCGATGCACATTTCTCCACCTCCGTGGCCCTTGTCACCGCGGATGGAACGCATATATTCGAAGGGAGAGTTGATGGATCCATCGCCCGCGAACCAGGGGGTGACAGCGGATTCGGCTACGACCCCGTCTTCATCGCCGGAGAAACCGGCAAACGCTTTGCCGAGATGAGCGCCGACGAGAAAAACGCCATATCCCATCGCGGACGCGCCATGCGGAAACTGCGCGATTTTCTTATCAAGCTGACGGTGGTCATGGTAGCTTTCCTCATCCCTGCCGGAGCCTCGGCTGCCGAACAGTGGCGCATCCATCAGAGCTACGATGGCGACTGCGCCGGCATCTTCGACACGAAGAAGTACACCTATTTCCTCGGATACATGCAGAAATACGATCCTCTTGTTCCCGGCGCCGATGTTCCATACATCAGCGTCTATCGCTACGACAAGGAGGGTGACGAGCTTATTCCTCTCAACAGCCAGACCTACCTTTCCGGCAATGTTGCCTCTGCCGTGGACTACAACTACGACAAGGGTTATCTTCTTGTGGCGTATTCCGACGGCAACATCGACATGCTCTATGAGGACGGCCGTCTTGTCAATCTCCCCGGACTGATGCTCTCCTCCTCCGACCTGAAAAAGAATATCAACAGTATAACGTTCTATCCCGAAGAGAACAAGGTGTTTCTCGCCACCGATTTCGGCTATGTCACCATCGACGACAAGAAAGGCGAGATATCTTCGTCCCGCAATTTCAGCGAGAAGGTGCTCAGTGTGGCAAAGCATAAGACGCGCCTATTCGTGGCCACGCTCAACGGCTTGTTCGAGGGACCCGAGACGGCTCTGAGCCTTGACAAATTCTACAAGGTGAACGGCATCACGGAGCCCCGCAAGATGGTGACGGTGGGAACAAACCTGATGTACATTTCTTACGGCCAGGAGGGCGATCTGCGTGTGGCCCGTTACGAGCCGCAGGATGTCAACCTCTTCTTCCCTCAGCCGGTAGTGGACCTCCCTGTCAATTCCTTCGGCAAGGTGAACGGCAAGATAATGGCTGGTTTCTACGACAGAATATATATCACCGACCCTTACGGCACCGACCGCACCATCATGCTCGAAGAGCCTGATTTTAAATCGCCGGTGGGAACTTTTGACTTTACTGAGTTCTGGTTCTCGCACGGACGCGTCGGATTCCAGCGCAAGAAAGTCCCTGCGGGAGACCGTGGCACATGGACCGTGCTCAGCAACGAGTTCCGCCCCAATGCCTCCACCGCGTTCATGTGTCCCTCCATGGCATACCACCCCTGGTACGGTATGCTCGTCAGAAATCATGGCTTCGACAATTTCTGGACGGTGCAGTGGATTCCTGATCTGCTCAGCGGATACAAGAACATGAGATGGACACCGCTGTCATCAACTTATCGAGAGGATGGCAACACTTTCTATACTGTGATGCCCAAAGGGATAGCGATCAATCCGAATAACCAGAACCAGGTGTTCTGCGGTTCCTTTATCAGCGGTATTCTCCGACTGGACCTTAAGGATATCGAGAATTCCCTTCACATGTCCCGCCCGTCCGAGGAAGGCTTCGGAAAGCCGGGTTTCGTACAGATCGTGCCTGAACCGGTGGCTCCCAACAACCGCTACCAGACATCGTTTGGCGATCCGGTGTTTGATGCCGGCGGCAATCTCTGGATCGGTTACGCTGACGGAGATCTCAACAATGTCAAGGGGAAAGGCTCGCTGCAGGCATGGCTCTGGACCAAAGAGGACATCTTCGAGTCGAAGGATGCCGCCACGTTCCGGCCCTTCAGGAAGTTCGAATATTCAGGAGTGAAGTCAAACGGCGGCATAAGGGTGCTTCCGCTGAAACATTCCTCCTCGCGCAATCTGGTGCTGCTCAATTCGGGAGTCAACGACGGAACGATCCGCATCCTCAATCACGCGGGTACGTTCGACAGATCAGGCGATGACCGTACCACCGTGATGGACCGCATGGTCGACCAGGACGGGAGCGGGGTGAATTTTACCACTCTGTATTCCTGGCTCGAGGATCCGCAGACAGGAACGGTCTGGGTAGGAACCCATTCCGGTGTGTTTACCTTCGATCCTGCGGAAAATTTCGTAAGTCCCGGTTCTGTCCGCAAGATCAAGGTCGCGCGTAACGACGGTACCGATCTCGCCGACTACCTCCTTGACATGCAGACAGTGTCGGCCATAGCCATTGACGGTGCCGGAAACAAATGGTTCGGAACCATAGGCGGCGGCCTCGTCTGCACCTCCTCCGACGGAAGAACGATACGCAGGACATACAGCGCCGACAACAGTCCGCTTCCATCCAATGATGTCTACGGCATCTGTTACAATCCCGACAACAATTCCATGATGATATCCACCAGCATGGGGCTCGCGGAACTTTTTCTCACATCCGGCTCCCCGGACGGCGGTGATTCGGAAGTGAGGGCATATCCTAATCCTGTTGCCCCCGAATATCTCGGTTATGTCACCATCGACGCGCTGCCCGACAATGCCGCCGTCAAGATTATCGACGCGCATGGAAATCTGGTGAAGGAACTCGGACTTGCCGCAGGCGGCGAGGTGAAATGGGATGTCACCAATCTGTTCCACAAGCGCGTGCAGGGTGGTGTCTATTATGTCCTCGCCACAAACGGACCCAATGCCGAATCATACTCTAAAGTGACGAAAATATTGGTAGTGAACTGATTCTGGATTGCGGTCAATATCTTTGCCTGTCCAGTGTCCCACTATATATCCCGGAATATGAATGTCGTAACAAAAAATATAGTCTTTGCGGCTTTTTTTGCCATCCCTGTCTCTTGTCTCGCGATGGAAGTGAATCTTACTCCCGGCAAATTTGTCGAGGAGGTTATAAGAGTCAACGGATCCACCGACACGGATTTGAAACTGACGGGGCAGGCCGATGCCCGCGATCTCATGGCGATGGCGCGGCTGAGGCGCACCGTGACCTCCGTCGACATGTCGGACCTCTCTATCGTGGCATACGCTTCTGACGGAGCCGACGGGAATGCCGGCCTGTCGTATGCCGCCGGTGAAATCCCTCCTTTTATGCTGTTCGACTCTGCCGTGCAGGAAGTTATCCTTCCTGCCGATCTGTCTGCTATCGGTCGGCATGCGTTCTCGGCATCCTGCCTCCGGACAATAGGCATACCGGCTTCCACCCGGAGGATAGGCGACAATGCCTTTTCCGACTGCCATGATCTGGTGTCGGTGGATGTGGCCGGCGATGTGGAGTGGGGCGCGGGAGTATTCCGCAACTGTACTTCATTGCGCAGGATCGATTGCGGGATGCAGCGTGTCCCCGACGGTTTTTTCGAAGGTTGTTCTTCGCTTGAGGCTATTCCGGAAGATGTGGCGGTCATAGGCAACAGCGCCTTCCGGGGAAGCGGCCTTAAGGGCATAGACCTGACGGGAGTTGAGGAAATCGGAGAATTTGCTTTTGCCGGGATGCCTCGCCTTGAGATGATTATCGCTGCAGGAAACGGAATCCGGAAGATTGGGAAAGCGGCGTTCTTCAACAATCCGCGCCTCAGCGGCTCTCCGTCATGGTCCGGTAATGTCCCCGCGCTGTTGCTTGCCGCCACGCCGATGGTGAGGTACGGCAGCATGATCGACAGCGAGGTGATCGGCGTCGCGGCATTTGCCGGGACCAAAGTGAACGATTCCATCACTCTCGGTCCGAAAGTGAGAAAAATAGAGAGCCATGCGTTCCGCGGCGCGCGGAGTCTGAACACAATCAACGTCGCGGCGCTTGCAGGCAATGTTCCTTCGGTTACTGAAGAATCGTTCTCCGGACTTGAAAACGAGGAGGGCCGTTATCCTGTGATTCTTCAGGTGGACCGCGACAATTCCGATGTGTGGAGGGAACATCCTGTGTGGAGCAGATTCAATATCATGGATGTAACCTCGGCAGTGGATAAGGTTGCCGCGGCATCGTCTGAAATCACCGTGCGCCGGCTGGAAGGCGGTATCGAGGTGTTGTCATCGCTCCCCATAGACCGGATAGAGGTTTATACCGCCGCCGGAACATTGGTGGCCGAGACCTCGCCCCATGCCGGGAGAGCCTGTCTGAACGGCGTTCCGCAGAGAGAAGTAATAGTGGTTAAAGTCGTGGCTGCGCAGACCATGAAGATAGTGAAGCTCCTCTAACCCCGGGCTGATGCGAGCACCCCGTCGGCAATATGACGGTCGTTGCAGAGTCTCTGTATCTTGCGCTGGCCTCCCAGCTTGCCGTTGCCCATGGTCTTGAGCCATGTATCGAATGTCCCCGCGGGGACATTCGTTATTTCAAGGGGGTCGAGAAAAATGGTGTTCCTGCGTTTGGCATCGTAGTCGGAATTCAGGCGGCGCAACGAGTTGTCGAGATCTGCGGCGAAGGCCGACATATCGGAAGGTGCCTTGCTCCATTCGACAATCCATTGGTGACGGCCACGCTTTTTGTCGGAGGCGTAGACCGGAGCCGCGGTATAGTTGGCTATCTCGGCATAGTGGCGCGCGCACGTCTCGGCCAGTGCCTGCTCGGCGTTTTCCTCCATAAGTTCCTCGCCGAAAGCGTTGATGAAGCTTTTTGTGCGTCCCGACACCATGATGCGGACCGGGCTGACGGTAACTACCCGGACCGTGTCTCCGATGCGGTAGCGCCACAAGCCGTTGCTCGACGTGACGATCATCTCGTAATTCCGTCCCTCCTCGAGTCCCGAGATGTCAACGGGATGCTGAAGAGGATTCTCCATATCGATGAATTCGTAATACACGTCATTGTCGAGGACAAGCATCATCCCCGGAACGCCGATGCGGTCCTGCGCTGCGAAGAACCCCTCCGAGGCGTTGTAGCTCTCCATGAAATGCATCTTGGACGGGTCCGTGATGGCGGCATATATGTCGTGGTACGGGTCAAAGGAAATGCCGCCATGGAAGAAAACCTCGAGATTGGGCCACACATCGGAAATCTTATCGGCTCCACGCCGTGCCATCACGTGCCTGATCACTGTGAGGAACCAGCTGGGCACGCCCGAGATGCTCGTGATGTCGGCAAATGCAGACGCTTCTACAAGGGCAGGGAGCTTTTTCTCCCAGTCGGCAATGAGAGCGGTTTTCTTGTCGGGTATCCGGAAAAGATTCACAACCGGGTTGATACGGTCTATGAGGGTGGCGCTCAGGTCGCCGATTCTGACTCTACGGTCCGAAGGGTGCACATCGTTGTCGAAAGAACCTCCTAAAATCATGCTTTTTCCGGAGAAAAGCCTCGATTCAGGGTTGTGGCGAAGATAGTGCGACACGCTGTAGGACGCTCCGTAATAGTGGCAGCGACGCAGGTTTTCGTCGGTGACGGGAATATACTTGGACCTGCCCCCGGATGTCCCCGACGATTGGGCGAAATTCCGGCAGACTCCGCGCCAGAGCACGTCTCGTTCGCCGGCTGCCATCCGCATGACATCGGCGCGGATATCCTCGTAACCGACCATAGGGACCCTCAAGGCATATTCTTTCCGCGGATCCCTTAGCTTCGCCAGTTCGGCATAGCCATATCGCCGGCCGGTTTCGGTACGGGCCGCCCGCGACAACAGCCCGCGCAACTGCGCTGTCTGGAGATCCTCCCCGCATTCGGTCCATCTGTCGGTCCGGAGCGAGTTTCCCCTAAGTATTTTAGATGCCAGAGGTGTGAAGTCCATGCCTTTTTTAGTTGGAGCGTTTAATTGTCATTTTAGTTATAACGCCGCGGAATGCAAAGTTAGATAAAAATATTAAAAAATCCGGTTAATTTCATTAACTTTGCACATAAAACGACACCATTGCAGATGGACAGCATGATATTGACGGGATTGTCTCCCTTATTGGCATATATTGCGGCCGGTTGCGCGGCTCTGATACTCCTGATTGCGGTCTTTATCGGATATCGCGCGCTCTTGCGTGCGGGGGCAGGAAAAAGTGTGGAGTATCCGGCTGAAGAAGTTGAACGTAAGGAACTTCCCTCTGCTACGGTTGTGATTTTCTCAAAAGTCGACGATGAACGGCTTGCCGGCACTCTGCGGCAGATTTACGCTCAGGATTATCCCCGGTTTTCGGTGGTTGTCGTGTGTGACACCACGTTCGAGCATAAGGAAGATATAGCCGAAAGGTTCAGGACCGAGTTCCCAGGGATCCATGTCACATTCATTCCGTCGGAATCGCATAATCTCAGCCGCCGCAAGCTTGCCAACACCATCGGCGTGAAGGCTGCGGACGGAGAGGTGTTGGTCACCACAGTGGCAAACATAGAGATCCCGTCAGAGCGGTGGCTTTCCGGAATGCTCGCTCCGTTCGCCGACGGAGAGGTGGAGGTCGCTCTTGGTTGTTCCCGTCTTGATTACAGCGAGATGAGGAGCTTGTGGCGCTGGTATCGCGAATTTGACGACACGCTTGCCGCAGCCCGTTGGGCCGGGGAGGCCCTTGGCGGTAATCCCTATCGCGGCGACGGATACAATCTTGCTTTTCGCCGTGATACATTCTTTAAAAACAAAGGCTATGCCAAAACCATCAATCTGCATTACGGCGACGACGACCTGTTCGTAGACGAGATCTCCGACGGGCGCAACACCCGCGTGGTTCTAAGCCCCGACACTATCCTCCGGACCGAGTGGGGAGATTCCTCGTCAAGAGTCTGGTCGCTGGACAAGGACCGGTATGATTTCACCTCGCGATGGCTTCCGAGAGGCCCTTTCATCAAGTCCGGCATGGTTTCGGCGGCGCAGTGGCTTGTCACGCTGTTGTCGGCGGTTGCTGTGGCAGCCGGCATAATTTGCGGAGACATTGCGGCAGCTGTTGTCGGTGTGGTTCCCTGGCTGGCCTTGGTTGCCGTGGATATAGCCACATATCGGAGGATCGCGGCGAGATTCGGGGCATTGCGGCTCTGGTGGGCTGTCTGGCCTTTCATGATGGCACGCCCGGTGGTGAACTTCTTCTTCAGAATGCGGCACCGCCGCAACAGCGTAAAGAACTATACATGGCAAAGACATAAATAAATGGGAAAGAACAAGCTAAAGAAATTCGCCGATATGGCCACGTTCTCCTGCGTGCTGCAATATCCCCGTGAGAAAGTACTTGCCGGAGGGTTTCCGTACAAAGGAAAATGGAATGGCGGATTCTTCCGTGCTCCGGCGCCCCTGGTGCTCGAACTCGGGTGCGGACGAGGAGAATACACGGTGGGACTGGCTCTTGCCGATTCCTCGCGAAACCATATAGGGGTCGACATAAAGGGGGCGAGGATGTGGAGCGGCGCTTCGGAAGTGGAGCGCCGGGAGATGACAAACGCGGCGTTCCTGAGGTGCGAGATAGAGAACATCGACCTCTTTTTCGATCCGGGCGAGGTTGAGGAGATATGGATCACCTTCCCCGACCCGCAGATGCAGAAATGTCGAAAACGTCTCACTTCTACACGCTTCCTCAATCTTTACCGCCGGATACTGACTGCGGACGGGATCGTGAACCTCAAGACGGATTCACCGTTCTTATATGAGTACACAAGGCGCCTTGTGGAACTCAACGGATTCGAGGTCATAGCCATGACCGATGACCTCTACGGCAGTGGACGCGCCGATGCGTCGACCGCCATCAAGACCTATTACGAGCAGCAGTGGCTCTCGAGAGGAAAGAAAATCAAGCTCCTGAGTTTCCGTCTTCCCGCCGGGGGAGAACTCCTCGAGCCGGAAGCCGATGACATTCAGAAGGACGATTACCGTTCGCAGGCCCGGCGCGCAAACATGGCCGATCCGTCGCTTCTCTCCTGACGCTCTGCGGAAAGTTGCAAGGTTGCGGTCCTTTTGGTAAAAGAACACTCTCTCAATATAAAATCTGAAAAGATGACATTATATCCGAATCTAATACTTGACGCACTGAAGAATGTGCGCTATCCCGGAAACGGGAAGGACATCGTATCCCTCGGTATGGTGGAGGACGATATCCGCATCGACGGCGACAAAGTTTCTTTCTCGCTGATATTTGACCGGCCGACAGACCCTTTCATCCGCTCGGTGGTGCGTGCGGCCGAGACCGCGCTGATCACGTTTATCTCGAAGGATGTCGACGTGAAGGACCGTATCGCCGTCAAATTCAGGCAGGCGGCTCCCGAGAAGAAACCTGAACTCCTGCCGGGCGTGAAAAACATAGTCGGGATCAGCTCCGGAAAGGGAGGCGTGGGCAAGTCTACGGTATCGATAAATCTTGCCGTGGCGCTTGCTGCCAGGGGATATCGCGTCGGACTTCTTGATGCCGATATTTTCGGTCCTTCGATGCCGAAGATGTTCGGTGTGGAGGATGAGCCCCTCTACATGGAGAGCCATGACGGGCGCGACTGGATTGATCCCGTCGAGAAATATGGAGTCAGGATGCTCTCCATAGGTTTTCTTGTCGACAAGGAGAAGCCGGTGCTGTGGCGCGGAGGTATGGCGAGCAACGCTCTGAAACAACTCATATCCGATGCATGGTGGGGCGATCTGGACTATTTCCTCATCGATATGCCGCCGGGCACAAGCGATATTCATCTGACATTGGTCCAGACTCTTGCCATGACCGGAATCGTAGTAGTGACCACTCCGCAGGAGGTGGCTCTCGCTGATGCCCGCAAGGGTGTGGCTATGTTCACCGATTCCAAAGTCAATGTTCCGGTGTTGGGTATTGTTGAGAATATGGCCTGGTTCACTCCGGAGGACCATCCCGATGAAAGGTACTATATATTCGGTCGTGACGGAGGTGTGCGCCTCGCCGAAAAGGAGGGTGTGAGACTTTTGGCACAGATTCCGCTCGTGATGGGCATACGCGAACGTTCCGATGACGGCAATCCCGTTGCCTGCGAGCTGAGCGGCGATGCATCGGCTGCCGGTCCTGAGGCCCTTGCCTTCGGCAGACTTGCCGACAATGTTGTGCATGCCGTGGCCGACCGCAACGCCACTCTTCCGCCTTCGCGGAAGGTGGAGACAAATTCCTGACCAGACCCTTTTCCCGGAAAGTTGATCCGGGGGATTATATATCGTTGGCTATTTCAGCGGGAGTCTCTTCTGACTTATGAAGGGATTCCCGCTTTATCTTTCGAATCTGTACGGCGAGCATTGTCCCGGTCACTATCGTGGCCAGCACGTCGCTGATGGGGTAGGAGCTCCACACGCCGTCGAGACCGAAGAAATGTGGCAGGATATACAGCAGTGGTATCATGAAGATGATCTGGCGGGAAAGAGAGAGAAACATCGCCTTGCCGGCCATGCCGAGCGCCTGGAAGAAGTTGGTCGACACCACCTGGAATCCTACCATCCAGAAGGATATTGTGGTTATGCGGATGCAGTTCACAGCACATTCTATCTGTGACTCGTCCTGCATGAACATGGCGGCGATGGCCCTCGGGTTGAGCGCGCCGATGATGCTTCCGAGCGAAGTTATCACCACGCCGGACGCGGCTGCCAGCCAGAACGTTTTGAACAGCCGCTGGTAGCGCCCCGAACCATAGTTGTAACCCACAATCGGCTGCATGCCCTGGCAGATACCTATCACCACGAAGATGAAGACGGTGACATAGCGGTTGAAAACCACTACCGAGGCGATCGCGTCATCCCCTCCGTAATCGAGCAGTGAATTGTTGACGATGGCGTTGATGGCCGATCCGCAGATGTTTATGAGGAAAGGAGCCATGCCGATGTAAAGCACGCTCCGTATAATCGGCCAGTTGAAGCGGTATGTGCCCCTGGTGAAGTGAAGCGTGTTCTTCCTATTGAAGAAATGGCTCATCACCCACACTGCGGTCACGAACATGGAGATGTCGGTGGCTATTGCCGCACCGCGTATCCCCCACTCGAACACAAATAGGAACAGCGGCGCGAGGATACAGTTCAGGATCGCCCCTATCATGTTGGTAAGCATCGCTTTGCCGGGATAGCCGGATGCGCGCATCACATTGTTGTATGAAAACGTCATGTTCATCAGCACCGAGCCCGGAAGTACCCAGAGCATGAATTCGCGGGCGTATGGCAGGGAATTCTCCGAAGCTCCGAACATCCTCAGAACAGGGTCCATGAACACCGCGAAGACACCGGCATAGAGAAGACCGATTATCACGGTGAGCTGGATACAGTTGCCGAGGATGATCTCCGCCACCCTCCGGTCGTTCTGTCCCAGCACGATGGATACCCTTGTGGCGGCGCCGGCTCCGATGAGCATTCCAAGAGCCGTGGTGATGTTCATCACGGGGAATGTCACTGCGATACCGGCCACGACATTGGGGTCGTCGATGGCATGGCCGATCACAATCGAGTCGACGATATTGTAGACGGCGCTTACAACGGTGCCCACCACGGCCGGAAGACTGTATTTCAGCAACAGCCTTCCCACCGGTGCGGTTCCGAGTTCTTCAAGACCTTTTCCCATAGTCAATGTCAATGCGTAAGTCAAGACCCCTCCTGTAGGGAGCAGGGGTCTGTGTGAGATTGTAGAGCCGCCATTTATGAAATGGCGGACATTCAGATTACCACGTTCACTATTCTGCCCGGAACCACAATCACCTTGCGGGGGGCTTTTCCGTCAAGCCATTTGGCGGCCGCCGGATTCGACAGGGCGAGGCTCTCCACTTCCGCTTTGTCGGCGGAGGCGGCCACCTCTATCGTGAATCTGGTTTTGCCGTTGAAACTTACGGGGTATTTCACAGTGTCCTCCACCAGGGCGGATTCATCGACAGCCGGCCATTCGGCGTCTGCCACGCTTCCATCGTTGCCGAGACGGTGCCAGAATTCCTCTGCGATGTGGGGTGCGAATGGGGCGGTCAGCCGGGTTACGGTCTCCATGGCCCTGCGGTTGGTGGATTTCTGCGATGTGAGCTCGTTGACGGCTATCATGAAGGCCGATATCGAGGTGTTGAAAGAGAACTGCTCGATGTCGGAGGTCACTTTTTTTATCAGTTTGTTTACCGTCTTGCTCTCCTCCCGGCTCATCTCCGTGTCAGACTCAAGGTCTGTCTTCTCGAAGAGTCCCCACAGTTTCTTGAGAAAACGGTTCACGCCGTCTATGCCGTTGGTGTCCCATGGTTTGGACTGTTCCACCGGGCCGAGGAACATTTCGTACAGACGCAGTGTGTCGGCGCCGTAGCGCTCCACTATGTCGTCGGGATTCACCACGTTGTACATCGATTTGGACATCTTCTCCACGGCATGTCCGCATACATATCTTCCATCCTCGAGGATAAACTCGGCGTCGGCATATTCCGGACGCCAGCCGCGGAACGCCTCCGTGTCGAGCACATCGTTGTTCACAAGGCTTATGTCCACGCGGATCGGCGTTGTGTCGTAGTCCCCGCGGAGACCGTGGCTCACGAAGGTGTTGGAGTTCATTATGCGGTACACGAAGCTGGAGCGGCCCTGGATCATTCCCTGATTCACCAGCTTGCGGAAGGGCTCGTCTTCAGCCACGGCTCCGATATCGTGGAGGAATTTGTTCCAGAAGCGCGAATAGATCAGATGGCCGGTGGCATGCTCCGCTCCTCCCACGTAGAGGTCCACGTCGCGCCAGTATTCGTTGGCTTCCCTGCTGACGAAGGCTTCGGAGTTGTGCGGGTCCATGTAACGCAGGTAATATGCCGAGGAGCCGGCGAATCCGGGCATCGTACACACTTCGAGAGGAAAGCCCTCGGGTGTGGTCCAGTTCTCGGCGTTGCCGAGCGGGGGCTGTCCGTCCGGGGTCGGCTTGTAGCTGGCCACCGGGGGGAGGCGCAGCGGAAGCGATGTTTCCGGGAGTAGTTTTGCCGTGCCATCCTCGTAATAGACCGGGAAGGGCTCGCCCCAGTACCGCTGGCGTGAGAAGATGGCATCGCGGAGACGGTAGTTGACCTTCACTTTTCCGAGATCTTCCTCCTCTATGAATTTTTTTGTGCGCGCTATGGCCTCCCTGACTTCGAGTCCGTTGAGGTCAAGCACCGGCCCGCGGCTGTTGATCATCTTTCCCTCCTTGGCGTCGAAGCTCTCTTCCGACACGTCGGCTCCCTCGATGAGAGGTATGATCGGGAGGTTGAAATGGCGGGCGAATGCATAGTCGCGCGAGTCATGCGCCGGAACGGCCATGATGGCTCCGGTTCCGTAGCCTGCAAGCACGTAATCGCTGATCCATACCGGTATTTCCTGGCCCGTCAGCGGGTTGACGGCATAGCTGCCTGTCCAGACTCCCGACACCTTTTTCTCTATCTGACGTTCGCGTTCGGTCTTGTGGCGCACCTCTTCGAGGTAAGCCCCGACCGCTTCCTTCTGTCCGGGAGAGGTCAGCATGGGGACATATTTCGACTCCGGAGCGAGCACCATGAAGGTGACTCCGAAGATGGTGTCGGCACGCGTGGTGAAAATCTCGAGGCTGAAGTCCTGCCCGGCCACGGGGAAACGCATCTCGGCGCCTTCCGACCTGCCTATCCAGTTGCGCTGGGTCTCCTTGAGCGAGTCGCTCCACTCGAGCCTGTCGAGTCCGTCGAGCAGACGCTGTGCGTATGCCGACACCCTCAGACACCACTGTTTCATAACTTTCTGTTCCACCGGGAAACCTCCCCGCACGCTCACTCCCTCGCTCACTTCATCGTTGGCGAGCACAGTGCCGAGTCCCGGACACCAGTTCACCATCGATTCGCCGAGATAGGCTATGCGGTAGTTCATAAGCCGCTCGGCGCGCTCTTTCTCCGGGAGGGCGTTCCACTCTTCGGCTGTGAAGGAGAGCTCTTTGCCGCAGGCGGCGTTGATTCCCTCCGAACCATGTTCGGCGAAGTGCCGCTCAAGGTCCGCTATCGGCATGGCCTTGTCGAGGGCACGGTCGTAGTAGGAGCCGAACATCTTCATGAACGTCCATTGCGTCCATTTGTAATATTCCGGATCACAGGTGCGCACCTCGCGGCTCCAGTCGAACGAAAAGCCTATCTTGTCGAGCTGGCTGCGGTAGCGGGCCACATTCTCGCTGGTGGTCTTCTCCGGATGCTGGCCTGTCTGGATGGCGTATTGCTCGGCGGGAAGTCCGTAGGCGTCGTAGCCCATGGGATGAAGCACGTTGAAACCCTGCTGGCGCTTGTAGCGGGCGTAGATGTCGCTGGCGATGTATCCGAGCGGATGCCCCACGTGAAGTCCCGCTCCGGAAGGGTAGGGGAACATGTCGAGCACATAGAATTTCTTGCGCGACGGGTCCTCCGTCACTTTGTATATTTCGTTGTCACGCCAGTATTCCTGCCAGCGTCTTTCGATTTCTTTATGATTGTATTCCATTGTGAATGTTGTTTCTGATCGGGTGGTACGTGCCGTTTCAGGCAGTACGTGTCATTCGAAGCGTATGTCCGATTTTCTGAGGACTTTCCAGTAGCCGTTCTCGAAGATGGCGGTTCCGGCGTTTTCGGTGATGATGTTCTCGGCTCCGGCTGCCTCTGTGAAGTCTTCGGCGTTGCAGCCTCCCCTCAGGTATTGCTCCGGATTGGCCAGTGCGGTGTCGACCACTTCCGGAACATCGACCACTCTGAACGTTCCGACAAGTCCGTCGTTGGTGTCGAGGCGGTATACAGTGTTTCCCGGGCTGACGCGGCGGTCAGCGCGGACAAAGATTCCGCGGCTGTTTACGCGGCCGAGGTATAGCACCTTGAGGACGGGCGCGGTCTCGCGGTGCGGCTGAGGTTGCGGCGCCTGCGGTTGTGCGGCTGGCCGGGTGGTATGTGCGGTCTGTGCGGCCAGCGCCTCTCCCTTCAGCCGCGAGTTCTCCAGCCTAAGGGCCTCGGCCTGCTCCAGGAGCTGGCGGTTCTCGGCCTTGAGTGCCTCCGCCTTGCGCGAAAGTTCAGCCTCGTTCCGCTCGGCCTCCTCCATGCGGACACGCATGGCCTCGAGCTCTTCATTTTTGCGTGCGATTGCCTTGCGTGCCTTTTCACGTAGCTCCTCGTTGTCGGCGGCCATCGATTCCGGAGTGCCGTCTGGTTGTTTCCTCATCAGTTTTGCGGCGAACACCACCAGCCATATCACCACCGCGATGAGTATGGCGAGCACCAGGACATATACCCATGTGTGGCTTTCCTCGCGGGGTGTGGCCGCGCTTTCGTCGGCGTCTTCCATGATGGCTTTCTGGTCGGCAAGGATGTCCTGCTCTTCGGCCACGACAGTTTCGGCGGTCGGAAGCGGCGCGGTGTCGGCCGCTGCGGTAGCCGCGGGCAGAGTCTCGCTCTCCGCTGCCGGAGAGGGCGCCGGCGCCTCGGGTGCCGGTGCGGAGATATTCATGGAGTTGATCTGCTTCTTCACCCGCGAGCGGGCGGCCTTGCCCTTCTCGCTGAGTTCAGGCGACGTGAAGAAGGTCACTCCCCAGAACTCCACGAGCCTGGCCTTGTCCCACGAGGCATAGTCGGATGGAACCTTCACTTTGTTGAATGCCTTGAGGTTCTCCTTCTCCTTCTCTTTGAGTTTGCCGGTCAGCTCCGACATGCTCTTGGCCTGGACGTCGTCAAGGTATCCCGAACCGTCGTTGGCGTAACGCAGATAAGCCTTTGCCGTGATGGCGCGGGCCTCCTCCATCTCTTTTTCGGTCACGGCCATGGCCGGAAGCGCGAGCGCTATTGCCATGACTGCCGGAATTGTCTTAAAATATCTCATATAATTCTTCATTATCGATTCAGTTTTTTCGGCGGTGTCAGAGTTCCTTCCTCAGTCGCGCCACGGGAATGCCGAGCCGGTCGCGGTATTTGGCCACTGTGCGCCGCGAGAGATCGAAACCGCGTTTCCCCATTTCCTCGGTTATGATTCTGTCGCTGAGCGGATGATGCTTGTCTTCGGCCGCGATAAGCGACGATATCTGCGCCTCGATCTTGCGGTTGGTGGTGGCCTCCTCTCCCTCCTTCTCCTCGCCTACGGAGTCGCTGAAAAAGAAGCGTAGCGGGAATATTCCCCAGGGCGTCGATACATATTTGTTGTTGGTGGCCCGCGAAATCACCGACATGTCGAGCCCTGTGAGGTCGCTCACATTCTTGATCATCATCGGCTTGAGCTTGTAGACATCTTCGGTGAGGAAGTACTCTTTCTGGATGCTCACTATGGCGGTCATCACCTGCATCATGGTGTTCTGCCGCTGGGCGAGGATTCGTATGAAGTCGCGTGCGTCGTTGTAGCGGCTCACCACAAATTCCGACCCTTTGCGCGCTCGTCCCTTGGCGGAGCGTTGCAGCGTGGCCATGGCTGTCTCGAACGATTCGTCGATCCTCAGTTCCGGTATGCGGTTGTTGAGCGCTATCCTCAATTCTCCGTCCTCGTTCGTCACCGTAAAGTCAGGCACTATCACGTTGGCCCGGTCCGAAGGGTTGTGGCCGTAGGAGGCTCCCGGCTTTGGATTGAGGGTGACTATGAGGTCCAGGGCCTTTTCCACCCGCTCATCGTCGAGGTGAAGCTGCGACACTATGCGGTGCCTGTGCTTGCGGATGAAGGCCTCGTAGGTCTCGCCCACTACCCGCATGGCATCGTCGCGTTCCCTGCTTTTGGGCATGGCCGCAAGCTGAAGCTCGAGGCAGTCCTTGAGATTGAGGGCGCCGATGCCGGGAGGGTCGAGGCTCCTCACCTCTGCAAATGCGCGGTCCGCCTCTTCGGCCGTGACATCCAGACCCGGACCGAAAGCCATGTCATCGACCAGCTGCTCCAGCGGAACGGTCAGGTAGCCGTTGGAGTCGAGACTCCCCGCTATGAAGCGCGCGGCCTCGTCGACCGTCGTGCTTAGCTCTCGCTCCGACAGCTGTGCGAGCAGATGGTCGTAGAGCGTCTCGGTGTTGTCGGGAGGGGTGAACTGCACATCATCGGCAGGAGCCTGGCGGACAGGCAGAGGAAGGTAACGCGCCGGCTCTTCTTCGGCATCATCACTCTTGACTCCCAGTGCGGGATTGTCCTCAAGTTCGCGTTCCACAGCCTCGTCGAGTTCGGGCGCGTTGAGCTCCAGCATCCTTACGAAACGAAGCTGCTGTTGCGAGAGGCGGATGCCTATCTTCTGAGTAAGCTCGAGATTCTGTGAATTCATGCCCTGCGGTAAGTGATTTGGATGCGAATTTACAATTTTTCACGCAATAAAACAAGGACGGTCGGATAAATTGCCACCCGCAAAAAAAGGACTGCGTCAGCAATCCTTTTTTTGACCCCGTCCGATAGGGTTACAGGGGGTATCTCGGTACAGAAAGTGGGACTCGAACCCACACAGC
>DERZ01000007.1:0-830 GCA_002361155.1 Porphyromonadaceae bacterium UBA3327
CTGGCCGCAGGGGTCATCCGCGCCCGGGTGTTCCACGCACTGATTGAAATGACTCCCCCGAATGAAAACCCATGAAAACATAAATCTTTGCCGCCTCTGTGTTGGCGGCGATGAACTGGAACACTGAAAAAGAAAACCGTGGCAGCCCCGATAAAAAAGAAGTGTACCGCAATGACGAGGATCTGCAATACCCGGCATTGCGACACTGTTCTTTTCGGTGGCTGCTGTTCAAACGGCGAGTGGCGGAGCGGTCGAAAAATAATTACTTTCATCGCTAATCTTCATACTCATCTTCCACAATCTGCTTTTTTCTTGGATAAATCATCAATTCTTCTGCTGAACCATCTGTAAATAAGATAGAATCCAATTACCAGCAAGGCGATGAGAACGGATTTACTTGTCGGCGAAAGGAGGTCATGACGGCGTAAATACTGGTTGCAGAGAACTATGATCGCTCCATAGAAACCCGACATCAGCAATAACAAAAGGATTGCTGATATAGTCTTTTTCGCGGTTGTGCTCAGTTTCATTATTTTGCGACCTCTTCCTTGAAGGTGTTGGCGGGTTTGAATGCCTGGATATTGCGGACCGGTATTATTACTGTGGCAGACATGCCAATATATTATTATCCAGCTACTTACCTTCTACATAAGATTTGTAGGGTGATACATAAAAGCATCCTAACCTTATGCCATCTGAAACGAGAGACGAAAAATTTCATGTTAAGACAAAATCTTCGTAACTATCAGCATTTCAGTCAAATAAAACGCCTATTCATTGTTAAGATGAATAGGCGTTTTATGTACTTGTTGCCTTGGAAAGACTCGAAC
>DERZ01000007.1:1171-43947 GCA_002361155.1 Porphyromonadaceae bacterium UBA3327
CATTACACCACAAGGCAATTTTTTCGGCGGCTCTATTGCCGCTCTGTCACTACGTTTCCGTTTTGACACTGCAAAATTAGTGCTATTTTGCGAATCCACCAAATTTTTTCAGAACTTTTTTCAAAAAAAATATCATTATTTTCTTATTTACTTATTTTTCAGCTATTTCCTCAAGCCATTTTTTATTAGAAAATAAATTGATTGCTGCCCCTATCCTATCAGGCAGTCGGATAAACCGTCCTCAGTAATACAGATAAAAATCGCGGCACAGCGCGCGATGCTCGTCTGATGGTATTCCAGGCGATATTTCCAGGATAAGACTGTTATCGGTCCCGGGAGACATAATCCGCAAAGACTCTTTTATGTCGCAGCATACGCCGAATTCGAGGAGAATTCTTTTTGGAGGTTTGGCAGGAGTGCCTTTCACATACTGATATCGGAGCAGGCATAATCCATTTTTATTTGCGAGTTCCGCAAGCGGTGCTCCTTTATCAGCGGTAGTTATCATCGAAAGTCTGCCACGATCGGCAAGAAGCGGCCTACAGTTTTCAATAAGGGTAGCCGGCGAAAGTATCCCCTCATGCCTTGCAATGATGCGCGGAGTGTCGGCCGATGATATTCCGGATGAAAAAAATGGAGGATTGGAGACAATGAGATTGAACTTGCGCTGCCCGCCGACCGAAAGCGATAGAAAATCGGCTTCCCTCGCCTCGAGCCGGCCGCTCCAGAGGGAATTGCTGAAATTGCCCGCAGCCTCCTCGACAGAATCGCGATGAATGTCAATGGCAAGCACTCTCGCCGTCGGATTACGCTGGGCGCACATCAATGCGATAAGACCGCATCCCGTCCCTACATCGAGGATATCGGAGCACCCGGACACATCGGCCCAGGCACCGGCGAGAACACCGTCGACACCTATTTTTATGGCGCTGCGGCCATGACTGCAACTGAATTGTTTGAACCGAAATACATTTTCACTCATGGCCGAGGGAATATGTAATGAAAAATTGCTAACTTTGCACCTGATTTCCCGGAATCCGCGCGACAGGCGATATTTCCGGATGCCGCAAATTTACATAATATATGTCAACAAAAAAAGATATAGACAATTTTTTCAAAGATATAGTCGATTCCCCTTCCATTTATGCGAAGGACCACCGTAGCCGCCGACGGATGCGGGTTCTTGATGACGCCATCATTATCCCCCTGGAGAATGAGGCGTATCTTCCGTATATGAAAGTAGGTATCGCGCTGGACAATCCGTACACCCAACAGATGGTGATTTATGCCCACAAGAACAATCTGCCAGTATTTATCACCTCTCTTCCGGAATCCACCAGGCCCGACCAGGAACTCACGGAAGAGGAAGAAACAGCGGAATGGCAGGAACTCGTGGGGCGTACCGGATGCATCGCCATGATTGTCGATACTACTGGTGCTGATTCCGAAGGGGTGCTCCACGCACTTGTCCACACCGGCTTCCAGGCGACATTGAAATTTCTCGAACATATCAGTATCGGAGATAATGACCTGACAGTCGGAACAGTTGAGGAGGATGCGCTGAAATACGTAAATGTAGATATTGTGAGTGACCAGGCCATCAACGAACTGCTTGAGTCCACCTATCTCTCAGCAGAGCATTTTCTCAACGAGCAGGACCGCAAGAATCTTCATTCAAATCTGGGAAAGATTGAAAAATATACCCTTCGGTGGCTGCATTTCATGATTCAGAACTCTCCGGTGAACTGGAGCAGTCAGTACGACCTGCTATGCATCAGAGACATAGAGAAGCGCCGCGAACGCTTTCTTGAATTGCTGACCCTTGAGATGCAGAAGCTTATGGTGAAGGAGGAGATGCAGCGCCGTACGGCCTCGCAACTGTCCAGACGGCAGAAGGAGGAGTTCCTGCGCTCGCAGATCCGCACCATGCAGGATGAGCTCGGAATGGATCAGGATGACGACGAATTGGCAGAACTCCGCGAGCGCGCCTCCAGAAAGGAATGGTCGGAAGAGACCGGCAAGGCATTCGAGAAGGAAATGAGGCGTCTGATGCGCTACAGCATGAACTCGCCTGAATACGCATTGCAGTATTCCTATCTGGATACATTCCTCGATCTGCCGTGGAATCACTGCGACAACGAAGTGTTCGACCTTGCCGATGTCGAAAGGGTGCTCGACCGCGACCATTACGGACTTGAGAAGGTGAAGGAGCGGATAGTGGAACAGATGGCGGTAATCAAACTCCGCAACGACCTGAAGGCCCCCATTCTCTGTTTTTACGGTCCTCCTGGAGTTGGAAAGACATCTCTCGGAAAATCTATCGCCGAAGCTCTCGGCAGAAAATATGTCAGGGTGGCTCTCGGAGGAATCCATGACGAGTCGGAAATCCGCGGCCACCGCCGCACCTACCTCGGCTCAATGCCCGGAAGAATCATAAGCGCCCTGGAAAAATGCGGCACGAGCAATCCGGTGATGATGCTTGACGAAATCGACAAGATAGGAAGCGACTTCAAGGGAGACCCTTCGACAGCATTGCTCGAAGTGCTTGATCCGGAACAGAACTGCAGGTTCCATGACAATTACATCGATCATGACTATGACCTGTCGAAAGTACTGTTCATTGCCACAGCCAATAGTCTTCAGACCGTGTCGGTGCCTCTGCTCGACAGAATGGAACTTATAGAGATAGGCAGTTATGTAGAAGACGAGAAAATCCAGATAGCGTTACGACATCTGTTGCCAAAGACTCTGGCGGACCATGGTTTCGAGACGGACGAGGTGAAGTTCACTACAGAGGCTGTGGCCGAGATCATTTCCGAATATACCAGAGAGAGCGGTGTGCGCCGGCTTGAGAAGAGAATTTCGGACGTGTTGCGCAAGATAGCGCGTCTGAAGGCTTCCGGCAAGGATTTCCCGCATGTTGTGGATGAAACGCTTGTCTGCGAATATCTCGGCAAGCCGGATGTCATACCCGACAGTTACGAGAACAACGACAAGCCGGGAGTAGTGACCGGTCTGGCATGGACCCAGGCCGGAGGTGAGATTCTTTTCATTGAATCCGCACTCTCGCCCGGCAAGGGAGACAAGCTCACGCTGACAGGTAATTTAGGCACTGTCATGAAAGAGTCGGCCATGATCGCACTCCAGTATCTCAAGAGCAACGCCAAGCGGTTCGGAATCGACAGCAATAAATTCGAGGAGAACGACGTGCACATCCATGTTCCGGAAGGTGCCATCCCCAAAGACGGTCCTTCGGCGGGCATAACTATGCTTACATCCCTCGCATCAACGTTCACAGGACGCAAAGTCGCCGCACGCATTGCCATGACAGGAGAGTTCACACTCCGCGGCAGAGTACTGCCCGTAGGCGGTATAAAAGAAAAGATCCTGGCAGCAAAACGCGCCGGGATCCATACCGTGATTCTTTGCGATAAAAACCGCAAGGACATCGAGGAAATCAACAGCCGATACCTCGAGGGAATGAAATTTCACTTCGTTGAATCGGCATCGGAAGTGCTTGAGCTTGCCTTGCTCGACGAGACTGCCGACTGACCGGATTTCCTTCTGCCGCGTCCGCGGTAGTTCTTCCGGTTCCGGTCTTTGGAATCTTTCCGGTCTTCAGTTTTTTTCCGGTCTCCGCGATCCTTACGGCCACGTCCTCTGCCCTCATTACCTCTTTTACGCCCCCTGCCCCTTTCGTGCGAATCTCCGCCGCCGGGTCGGGGGGCTTCTCCGAATTCGGCAGGGACTTCCTCCCGGGGAATTTCCTTTTCGAGAAGTTTCTCAATCTTGCGCAGACGGAACATTTCGTCGGGCGAGACGAACGTCACCGCCTCCCCTTCCCTGTTGGCACGCGCGGTACGCCCTATCCGATGTACGTAATCCTCCGCCTCGCGCGGCACATCGAAGTTGATCACCATCTCGATGTCATCTATATCTATGCCACGGGCAAGAATGTCGGTGGCTACTATCACATGGGTCTTACCCGACTTGAAATCAAGCATGACATTGTCGCGCTGCGTCTGGTCGAGATCGGAATGCATCTCGGCGATCCTGTATCGTGACTTCCTCAGCTCCCTGGCAAGATTTTTTACCTTAAGTTTGGAGGATGAAAATATTATGACGCGTTGCGGAGGGGTTGTCTCGAATATTCTCTTGAGAACAGGCAGTTTCTGTGGCTCATAGCATATATAAGCCGACTGCTTGATCTTCTCGGCAGGCTTCGACACCGCAATTTTCACTTCAACAGGATTCTTAAGAATCTTGTTGGCCATCTGCTGTATTTTGGGAGGCATTGTGGCCGAAAACATCAGCACCTGCACATTCTTGGGCAAATGGGAATAAATCTGCATGATGTCGTCGTAGAATCCCATGTCAAGCATCCGGTCGGCCTCGTCGAGAATAAAAAACGACACCTTCGAGAGGTCCACATATCCCATGCTGAGATGTGCGAGAAGTCGTCCGGGAGTGGCGATCACCACATCGGCTCCCGATTTGAGTCCTTTCCGTTGCTGGTCGTAAGCGAAGCCATCGGTACCGCCATATATAGCTATGCTGCTCACCGGCATGAAGTAGGCGAATCCCTGAAGCTGTCTGTCAATCTGCTGGGCAAGTTCTCTGGTAGGAGCCATTACCACGCAGTTCACGGCATCAGAAGGAAAACCGCCATCGGCAAGCCTGTTGATCACGGGCAGCAGATATGCGGCAGTCTTACCGGTGCCGGTCTGTGCGCAAGCGAGCAAATCTTTCCCCTCCAGCACCGAAGGTATGGTCTGTTCCTGAATCGGGGTGCATTCGTCGAAATGCATATCCCAGAGTCCGTCGAGAACATCATCGTTGGTCAGTATCTCATCAAATCTCATTGTCTTGTCTTCTTCTTTTTTTATTTCACATTGAACTCTGGCAATTGATTCTGCCGTTCAATGGCGGCAGGAACGCGTCGGGATAATGATCAAGTTCATAGTTGCCGCGCGTTCCTGTCAGGGTTATTATGTCGAAGCGGTACTCATAAATATGCGGCTGAGCCTTCAGATAGGCGTTGGCGCCGATAACCATTTTCGACCTCTTTTTTCTATCGACAGCTTCAACCGGGTCTTTACTCTTCCGGGCTTTGACTTCTACGAACACTATCACGTTTTCCATCTGCGCGATGATGTCGATCTCAAGTGCGGATCCGATTCTCCAGTTCATTTCACGGACAGTGTATCCCTGCGAGATCAGATAGTCGCGTGCAAGCATTTCCGCATCATGCCCCCAGTCATTCGCCTCGGACCCCAACTGACTTTTGCCACCTGCCATCCATCAATATGCCTTGAACGACATGTCGAGCCCCTTGACGCTATGTGTAAGGGCACCCACGGATATAAAGTCCACGCCGGTCTCACCGTATGCCCGAAGATTCTCTATAGTTATGCCTCCGGAGGATTCAGTCTCGACTTTTCCGTCTACGAGCAACACGGCCTCCCGGGTAAGTTCCGGAGTGAAATTGTCGAACATAATCCTGTCCACGCCGCCATGCGCCAGCACTCTCCTGATATCGTCAAGACTGCGTACCTCCACTTCTATCCTGAGTTTCTTTCCGGTCTCCCTGCAATACTGCTGTGCCCGGGATATCGCTTTCTCGATACCTCCGGCGAAATCTATATGATTGTCCTTGATCAGTATCATGTCGAAAAGTCCTATCCTATGGTTGGTGCCACCACCGGTAGCCACGGCCTCTTTCTCAAGCATCCGCATTCCCGGAGTGGTCTTGCGGGTGTCGAGCACACGCGTACGGAGACCCTTCAGCTGATCCTGATATCGGCGGGTCATGGTCGCCACGCCGCTCATACGCTGCATTATGTTGAGCATGGTCCGCTCCGCTATGAGCAACGACCGCACAGGACCTTCGGCCGTGAATGCCACATCTCCTTTATTGACTTCGGCACCATCACCGATCATTACCGTCATCTTTATGGAAGGATCGACGCGATGGAGCACCTTCTCGGCCACTTTCACCCCCGCCAGTATACCGTCTTCCTTTATAATAAGTCTGGACCGACCCATCGCATTCTCCGGAATTGTGGAGAGCGTGGTGTGGTCACCGTCTCCCAGATCCTCTGCAAACGCTAGATCAAGGAGATTATCGATAAGTTCATCTTTTGTTTTCATATCAGTATATGTATTGACCAATATAAATGTAACGGGAGGGGGACCAAGCCCCCTCCTCGTTGTTAACTAACTAAGGATTTTATTTTTCAGGAATTATGCCGTCGCGTTTCAGGAGTGCGTCGGCCGTGGGCTGCTTGCCTCGGAATTCCACATAAAGTTCCATCGGGTCGCGAGTGTCGCCGGCCTGGAGCATCTTCTTGAATTTCTGCGCGGTCTTCTTGTCAAAGATGCCGTTTTCAAGGAATGCCGCGAAAGCGTCCGCATCAAGAAGCTCCGACCACTTGTAACCATAGTAACCGGCTGCGTAGCCACCGGAAAATACATGGGTGAAGGCCGGAGAAATAAGACAGCCTTCCTCCATGGGGAATATTTCAACCGGAGCCAGAGCCTTCTCCTCGAAGGCGGCGATATCGGCCGAGGCGCGGAGCGGTTCCTCAATGGTGTGATACGCCATGTCAAGATATCCGAAACCGAGCTGACGCATCGTGGAGTATGCGGCCGCGAACTGCGCCGCCTTAACGAAGCGGTCTATCAGGTCCTGGGGCATTTTCCTGCCGGTCTTGTAATGCTTTGCAAAACCGTCGAGATACTTTTTCTGAGTGAGGAAATTCTCATTGAACTGCGAGAACAATTCCACGAAATCATGGTCCACATTGGTACCGCTCAGACTCTTGTACTTTGCCTCGGCCGACAGACCGTGGAGAGCGTGACCGAATTCATGCAGGAACGTCTCAACCTCGTCGGAATTGAGAAGCACCGGGTCGCTGCCTGTAGGTTTCGAGAAATTGCAGACAATCGAAATCAACGGTATCGACTTGTTACCCTCGTCATCTTTTGTCTCGGTACGGAATTCAGTCATCCAGGCACCCGAACTCTTGCCGGGACGATAGAAGAAATCGGCATAAAGGATACCGAGAAGCTTTCCGTTATCCTCGTACACATCGTAGACTCTCACATCGGGATGATATTTGTCTATCTTAGTGTTCTCCTTGAACTTGTAGCCATAGAGTTTGGTGGCGAGCCCGAACACTCCGTCAATCGTGTTGTCCAGTTCGAAATATGGTTTCAGCTCCTCCTCGTCGAACGCATAGCTGGCGTTTTTCAACTTGTCGGCCCAATAGGAATAATCCCATGGTTTTAGCATAAAACCTTCACCCTCGCTTTTACGGGCGAACTGCTCGATTTCGGCAATCTCGGCCTTCATCGGCGCGGTATAGTTCTTACGCAGGTTCTCAAGGAACTCCATCACAGCCCCGGGAGTCTTGGCCATGGTGTTCTGCAACTGATACTCAGCGAAATTCTTCTTGCCCATGAGCTGTGCTATCTCAAGACGGATATTTGCGATATCCTTGAGTATCTGCAGATTGTTGAGCTCTCCTTCGGTATTTTTCGAAGCGTTCAGCCTATAGAGCTTCTCGCGGAGGTCCCTGTTCTCCGCATACGTCATGAAGGGAGCGTAGGAAGGTCTGAAAATGGTGACGAGATAGAGACTCGGATCGTCCGCCTTACCCTCATCTGCAAGAGCTTCGGCCGCAGCCGCGCGATATGCCGTCTTGATGGACTCAGGTATACCGGCGAGGTCGCCTTCATGCAGCCAGAGTCTGCGCGCAGGATCCTTCATGGCGTTGGTGGCGTTCTGCGCGTAACGCACGTTCAGGTCGGAGAGTTCCGCATTGAGGCGGCGGTATTTCTCACGCGCCTCACCTGTGAGATTTGCTCCCGAAGTCAGGAACGCATCGTATGTTTTCTTTATGAGCCGAAGGTCCTCTGAAGAGAGCGACGTGTCCTTCCCGCTGTTGTCGTACACGCTTTTTATGCGGTTCCAGAGGGCCTCGTTGAGGATGATGTCAGTGTTGTGGCGCGAGAGTTCCGGAGTGACTTCGGCAAGCACGCGCATCATCACGGTGTCGCCCATCGCATGCTCGAGGTTGCTTAGAGCGAGCACGGAGCGGTCAAGCACCTCTCCGGAGCGGTCGAGAGCCACGATTGTGTTCTCGAATGTGGGGATACTGCGCTGGTTCACGATTGCCTCCACCTCCTGATTCTGGAGACGAATGCCTTCGAGGACACCCTCTTTGTAATCCGCCGGCGTAAGCGAGGTGAAAGGTAATGTGCCGTATTGACCTTGGGGACCGCTTATCAGCGGATTTGTCCCGGCTGCCGATGATTCAGTTGAAATTGTCATAAGTGAAAGGGCTGCAACCGAATGCAACAATAGTTTTTTCATACCGTCTGTTTATAGCTCGTTTCTTATAATAAAAAAAGCCCCTGACATGAACATGCCTGTTGATGTGTTCATGCCACGGGGCGCTAATAATTTAAAACAATGTCATTCACCGAGATAACTCTTGAGAAGTCTGCTTTTCTGGCCTTTCAGCCTTCGAATGGCCTTCTCCTTGATTTGCCTGACACGTTCGCGAGTCAGGTCGAATTTGGCTCCGATTTCCTCAAGAGTCATTTCCTGACAACCGATTCCAAAGAACATTTTCAGAATTTCCCTCTCGCGGTCGTACAACTGACGGAGCGCGCGGTCCACCTCTTTCGACAGCGATTCCTTATTGAGATCGGAGTCGGCGAGCGGACTGTCATCGTTTGTAAGCACGTCAAGAAGAGAATTGTCCTCACCTTCCACAAAGGGAGCATCCACCGATATGTGACGTCCGGAAACCTGAATGGTGTCCGAGACCTTGTCGACCGCCATATCGAGGCGTTCGGCAAGTTCCTCAGTGGAAGGACGACGTTCATTCTCCTGCTCGAAGCGCGCCATTTCCTTGGTAATCTTGTTCAGGGAGCCAACCTGATTGAGCGGCAGACGCACTATTCTCGACTGCTCGGCAAGCGCCTGCAGAATCGACTGGCGGATCCACCACACGGCATAAGAGATAAATTTGAAACCGCGCGTTTCATCAAATTTCTGAGCCGCGCGAATCAGGCCCAAGTTTCCCTCGTCGATCAGGTCGGGAAGACTAAGGCCCTGGTTCTGGTACTGTTTTGCCACCGACACCACGAAGCGCAGATTTGCCCTTGTAAGTTTGTCTAACGCTTTCTGGTCGCCTTGTTTGATCCGCTGGGCGAGCTCCACCTCTTCACTGGGGGAGATCAGCTCCTCACGGCCTATTTCCTGTAGATATTTGTCAAGGGACGCGCTTTCGCGATTGGTGATTGATTTGGTTATCTTTAATTGTCTCATAGATGTCAACCGGAAATTCCCGCAAAATTAATCATTTTTTTTGAAATTCAAAACAACTAATGTACGGAGGGTTGTGTAACAGGGATGGCAGGAAATATTCTCAGCCACAACTTTGTCCTATTACATAACAAAAAAAAAGCCTGTTTATTGAATAACCCATCAATATTTTTATTAATCAAGGTTCTGTCTGTCACCTATTATCAGGTATCTCAATCCGTTGCCCTGTATGGCGACGGATCATCACCCTCTATTTTTTGTTGCGGCTTTTTCTGAACTCATCCCATCTTCGGTTGAAATTACGGTGGGACTTGAAATAGGAGATTCCCGTGACCTGCTTCAACATGTTCAACGCACGATGGCCGATTGTGAAGTTCTTGCGGCTGTCAATCTGACTGACATACCGCCGGTCGGGTGTGAAATCCAGCCGCACGCGATTCCTGTCGATATTGTCCACGCGCGCGATCAGTCTCCGGATGTCAGGGGCAAGCGCCGGAGCATCCTGTGGTTCGTAGATATCTATTTCTTCTTCATCAAATTTCCACGCATACCATTTCTTCGCCTCCTTCACTGTGATGAACTCCTTGTCGAGAACATAAACATCGGCCTCTGTACTGACAAAGAATGGTTCATCGACCTTGTGAAACATGAACATATCGCGTCCCCGGCCGTTTGACTCGATATGGTAAGAATAGCCCACGATGTCGAAGGACGTTATCGAGTCGGCTATGACGTTGTCGTAGTCAGCCGACATTCTGAATTTTTCAAAGTCGACATTCTGGCTGAAGAATCCAGAAAAATTGGGAACCCATCTTCTGGAATCCATGTCGGCAAGAACATTAATCCCTACAGATACATGCCCCTTGTCCCTGGACCATATTTCAGCCGGACTATATTTCCCGCACACGGTGTCCTGCCCTATCCTGACATTTCTAAGCTTCGCCGGCAGCTTCATCCCAGGCGGTAACTCCATCCAGTCCGACCATGAAAAATGGTGCCTCACAGCATCACTCACACTGTCAAGTCCATTGGCATTGGAAAACCTGACGTAAGATCTGGAGGTCAGAATCCTTGGCAAATTCCATCCTTTGAATCGCATCTTCCTGTCAGTAGGCAACATGAAGTCAACCATCTTTTCCCTGAAAAGGAATATGGTGTCGGTATATGAAGAAAGAGTGGAATATTCCCGCACGTATGCCAGAATATGGAGAAATTTCTGTCTTCTGGATTCAACTACAAACTCCGGAAGGTCAGAAAAATCCTCCTGAAGGAAAACTGTGTCGGCGCCAGCAAGTACTTTCTTATCCTTGAAACCTACATAACGTATTGTAAGAGGATAAGACAGAGTGCGTATGCCATGTATCCTACCCTTGCCGTCACCCATGCCGACTGCTTTCCCGTTACGGTCATACACCGATGCGTTTGGAAGCGGCATCCGTGTCACGGAATCGGCGACAACGATATAACTCATCTTTCCTTCTGCCAGTGCTATGGAAAAAAGGAGCATTATATATATCGCCACCCGCTTCAGCATGCCTTGTTCATCGAAGATTTTCAGGAATCGTAATTTCAGTCTCCCCGATAGTATTGCTGGAGATAGCACCTCGCTATGAAGTCGCGGTTTGCGGCGACTGTCAGTCTGTCGTCTGTCCCTGGGAAAACGGCGTCGGGCAACCAGTCGTGCTCGAAGATGTATTGCAACAGATCGCCGGGACAAAGTCCACGTACGGAAATCAGTTCGAACGCATGGTCACGCGCGTACCCATTGTCATACAGCGGGTTCTCGGAGTCGGATATACAACGCGCTATTCCCCGGGCCATCAGCATCCCTTTGTCGTGGTTTACAAGCAGGACATAATCAGCAGCGCCTTTTGCCATCGACAGATGTTCCTTGCCGGACTCCCATCCCATGCCGTCGATGAAAAACCGGTTCATATCCTCATAACTTGAGAAATATGCTATCCGCTTTCCGCCGGTAGCCTTGACAAACGCAGAGTAATAAGGATGCGGGCCGGCAGTCTCTTCTCCCTGCCCGCGTGCCGGTCCGGGCAACTTTCCTTCCATCAGCAGACAGAGCCACTCGGTGGCATAGAACGCAAGAGGTCCTGTGGGACTCTCCATCATGGCACTTTCAAGCCGGCGCTGAAGATACTCCGTGCCGTTCTCTTTTGCCATATCGGGATCGGACACTATCTCCATAAGGTCAAGAGAGAATGCGGGAGTAAGAAGATAGCTGCTAAGGAAGAGCCAGTGACCGAGACTATAGATACGCTCTTTGTCGTCCGGGTCTTTCAGATCAAGACCCAGAGTCAGCCTCCAGTCCTCCGGAAGTGGCGCCTCGTCATATACGCTCTCAAGTAGCGAGAAAGCCCCGTCGGCCATTTCCATCAGTTGCTTGTCAAGCGGATACAAGTATCGGTGTTCCTCAGAGAGCATGGCAACTGAATACCACACAAGGAAGCGCACATCCTCGATGTTGAGTTCATAGTCCACATACTCGATACCGGTTGTATAGAAAGGAACCGTACGGCCATACATTTTTCTGTTGGCGTCGACAAAACTACGCCACATACCGCCGTCGGCCACAATATCCTGCAGATAGTCCGTCAGATTCAGAGCCATGCGCTTGAGCACGGAGGGATTGAGACTGACTGAAAAATTACATTTCGACATGCGCACGGCCAACCGACGAGCTACCTCGAGATAGAAGTCGGCTGTTGTCGGCTCTCCGGTAAACGCCGGCTGGCGCACCAGAAAATCCTGCATCTGAATCAAAGGCGTCTCCGGCACATCGCCGCACACTGCCCCGCTGTTATTTTTATCCACTTACTCCTGTTTTAACAATTCGATGGTCCGGGAGAGAGTCAGCACCTGCTGTTCTCCCGTTATCATATCCTTAACAACAATCGAATCCCTGCCGAGTTCGGACTCGCCGACAAATGCCACGTAAGGAATCCGGTCGCAGTCAGCCATGGCCATCTGTTTCTTAAGTTTGGCAGCATCAGGATAAAGTTCCGCCGGGATTCCCGCCTCACGGAGAGCCTTGACATACTTCATGGCCTGCATAGCTTCCCTCTCTCCGAAATTAACGAAAAGGACGCGCACCGAACAGGTCACTTCCGCCGGATAGAGATCAAGCTGGTTCATCACATCGTAAATCCGGTCAGCGCCGAACGATATTCCCACACCCGAAAGCCCCGGCATACCGAACACGCCGGTAAGGTTGTCATAACGACCTCCTCCGGTTATGCTACCGATTTCGACATCGGCGGCCTTCACTTCGATGATGGTGCCGGTGTAATAATTCAAACCTCTGGCGAGAGAGATATCCACCTCCACCTTTGCCTTGTGGCCGAGGGCTTCGATACCGGCAAGAACCTCGCGTATCTCCTCCACTCCCTTGCGTCCGGTTTCAGAAGACTTAAGGAATTCTGAAATGGCCTCGATCTTGTCTGCATTCCCTCCCTCGAGAGTGAGGACAGGCTGCAACGCCTCGACCACTTCCTCCGACAGACCTTTCTCCTTCAGTTCTACATTCACGTTGTCAAGACCGATCTTGTCTATCTTGTCGATGGCCACAGTGATATCCACTATCTTGTCGGCAGCGCCTATGGTTTCAGCTATACCACTCAATATCTTTCGGTTATTGATTTTAACCACTGTATTTATGCCCAGTTTGGCAAAAACCATGTCGATCAGCGAGACAAGTTCTATCTCATTGTTCAGAGAATCACTGCCCACCACATCGGCATCGCACTGGTAGAACTCGCGGTAACGGCCTTTCTGCGGACGGTCCGCACGCCATACAGGCTGGATCTGATAGCGCTTGAACGGCATGGTGAGTTCATTGCGATGCTGGACCACAAATCTGGCAAACGGCACCGTCAGGTCATAACGGAGTCCCTTCTCAGAAATCTTGCTGGTGAGCCTGACACAATTCCGCTCCAGAAGTTCCTGATCGGAAACAGACTTCAGGAAATCCCCTGAATTGAGTATCTTAAAGAGCAGTTTGTCGCCTTCCTCACCATATTTTCCCATCAGAGTCGACAGATTCTCCATTGCCGGTGTCTCAATCTGCTTGTAACCGAACAGACGGAACGCACTTCTGATCGTATCGAATATGTAATTTCTACGCGCCATCTCGAGAGGAGAGAAATCGCGGGTGCCTTTAGGTATGCCTGTCTTTTGAGCCATAAGAGTCTATAAGTAAGATTGTGTTGGGATTTAAACCGTTTTACACTTACAAAATTAACAATTTCCGGGTATGTCACCAAATCTGCACAAAGGAAACTGCAGGGAAAACCAGAATAACAAGAAAAAAAGGCACCCGGGCTAATCCCGGATGCCTCTATGCTGAATTACAGGTTGATTGGTATTTTTTGAGCATGCATTTGCATAGCAGCGCCTATCGTCACCTCAATGTTACTCCGCTTGTCTTGAGGTCCTCGGTCCCCGGGGTATTCGAGTCCCCGGGAATATCCTCCTCGGAGGCAACAACCTTCACCTTGTACTCGACAATGGCGAATCCAAGAGACTTTCCTTCCTGAAGCACCTCCATGTTCAGACGCAGGATATGGTTGCCGACCGGAGTGGCGGAGGTGTCGAACACCTGAGTGAACGGAGCCACAAACGAGAACAATCCGCCTACATAGTCCCAATAATACGTCACACTGGATATCAGCGCATTGGCACCGATTCCCTCGCACGTTACGGAACGGACAGCAAATCCCTTGTCCTGGACCACGTACAGAATGCCATCCTCTTTTACAACATTGTCAAAGGTTACATTGATGTCCACATCGGGCACATCGTTGCCATCATCGCACGAAGCAAGAAATCCCAAAGGGAGTAGCAACAACAAGTATAAAAACTTTTTCATAACCATAGTATCTTTTAATATAATTTATGTCATTATAACGGATGATCTCAAAAAAGGTTCTATTCCCTCAGAATCCGGTACTGACAATTTTGAGAAACGCGTACTACGAAACATACGCCATGCCTGTTTGCAGGATTTTTCGATAAAACGGACTATAAATTTTGCAATCCGCAAGATAAATCAGTAATTTTGTAGAAAAACAGACAATCTATGCGGCTATCGGATTTGAAACCTGGTCAGACAGGGGTAATTACCAAGATTCTCGGTCACGGAGCTTTCAGAAAGCGCGTAATGGAAATGGGATTTGTCAGAGGGCGTGAGATACGTGTGATACTCAACGCGCCACTGCAGGATCCGGTGAAATATGCCCTGATGGACTATGAGGTGTCGCTGCGCAGGTCCGAGGCGGCCCTTGTCGAGGTAGAACTTCTGGAAATATGGAAACATGCCGCCACCAGCGCCGACCTTGCCATGGAATGCCGCGAAGAGTCGGAGCCGGATGCCGATCCCATACCCCTCCGCAAAGACAAGATTATAAATGTGGCGTTGGTGGGCAACCCCAACTGCGGCAAGACATCGATGTTCAACATGGTTTCGGGAGCCCATGAGCATGTCGGAAACTATGCGGGAGTCACTGTCGGAGCCAAGGAGGGAACTCTTAAATACAAAGGATACCGCTTCAACATAGTTGATCTTCCCGGCACATATTCCTTGTCGGCCTACTCCCCCGAGGAACTCTACGTGATGAGATACCTCCGCGAGGAGACCCCCGATGTTATAATAAATGTTGTTGTGGCCTCGAACCTTGAGCGTAACCTCTATCTCACCACAGAACTCATCGATATGAACAGACCGATGGTGATAGACCTGAACATGTTCGACGAGCTGAAGCGCAGCAATGCCAATCTCGATTACGATTCCCTTGGAAAGATGCTCGGAGTTCCGATTATACCCACTATAGCCAACACCGGCTGGGGCATCGACAAACTCCTCGATACCGTGATAGATGTGTTCGAGATGAAGAATCCTGACACAAGGCATATCCATGTGCCTCTAAATCCGGAGATAGAACGTAACGTGACCGCAATCAACCGGGTCATCAAGGGGGACCACGCCATATCCGACCACTTCTCGCCCAGATTCCTCGCAATAAAATTCATGGAGCACGATCCCGAGGTGGAGAAAATGCTGACCGACGCGCCCTGTTATCCAACCCTGATGCAGATCCGGGAAAGCGCTCAGAAGAGCGTGTCGGCCAAGCTAAAGGAGGATATGGCCTCGACCATATCGGCCGATAAATACGGCTTCATCCAGGGAGCGCTTGCCGAGACCATGGAGGGCAGCATAGTAAAGGACGAGAAGACAACAAAGATAATCGACACATTCGTCACCAACAAACTATTCGGATTTCCGATATTTCTGGCCATAATGTGGCTGATGTTCTGGTGCACATTCGAATTGGGTTCATATCCGATGGGATGGATCGAGAGTCTGGTAAGCTGGATATCCGGACTGATCGGACGTCTCATGACCGACGGGCCTCTGAAGGACCTTCTGCTCGACGGAGTGATCGGAGGCGTGGGAGGCGTTATTGTATTCTTACCCAACATTCTGATACTATATGCATTCATATCGTTCATGGAAGATTCGGGCTATATGGCCCGGGTGGCATTCATAATGGACAAACTCATGCACAAGATGGGATTGCACGGAAAATCGTTTATTCCTCTTGTGATGGGATTCGGCTGCAACGTGCCGGCCATAATGTCGACACGCATAATCGAAAGCAAGTCAAGCCGACTTATAACGATTCTGATCAACCCCTTCATCAGCTGTTCGGCGCGTATACCGATCTATGTCCTGCTTGTGGGAGCCTTCTTCCCCGCGCACGGAGCATTGGTGTTTGTCGGACTTTATCTTTTGGGAGTCATTGTCGCTGTGGTGACTGCCCAAATGCTACGCAAATTCTGGTTCAAGGCCGACGAGACTCCCTTTGTAATGGAACTTCCCCCTTACAGAATACCGACCATGAGGGCCACATTGCGCAACATGTGGAGCAAAGCCGAGCAATATCTGCGCAAGATGGGAGGTCTTATTCTTGTGGCTTCCGTAATAATCTGGGCCCTCTCCTACTTCCCTCATTATACTGCAACTGATGTTCCCGCCGATTTCCGTGCAAGCGCACTGTCGGAAATGCCGGCCTCCACACTTGCGAGCCAGACTCCGGAGCAGATAGATGAACTTATCGCCACCGAATATCAGCAGAGCCATTCGATACTGGGACACGTCGGAAAATTCGTTGAGCCAGTGGTCAGGCCAATGGAGTTCGGATGGAAGACGTGTGTGTCGCTGATAGCCGGTTCGGCTGCAAAAGAGGTTGTTGTGTCCACATTGGGTGTGCTCTATGTCGGGGATGATGACGCTGAGGCACTCTCCCAGCGACTCAAGACACCTTCCAAAATAACCGGAGAACCGCCCTTCACGCAGGCTTCGGCACTCGCCTTCATGGTGTTCGTGCTGCTATACTTCCCCTGTATAGCCACGCTTGCCGCAGTCTCCCGCGAGACGGGGTCATGGAAATACACTCTGTTCACTCTGCTGTACAACACCGGAATAGCGTGGGTCCTTGCTTTCGCCACATTCCACATCGCCGCTCTGTTCATTTAGGACCGGGATACGCTCCTCAATATAAAATGACAAGGAACTTTATGCGTAGAAAGTCAGTGGCGTCTGACGAGGGCGGCGAGCATGCCTTCCAATTCGGCGCGGGTTTTCTCAAGAATGTTTATCGCCTCCACACGGCGCGACAGATTGCGGCGGTTATCGGCAAATTCCCTCTTGGCCGCATCCATCCTCAGCCCCTTGTCTTTGAGTAGATATCGGATTATCCGCAGGATGCGTATGTCATCGGGAGAGTAGTATCGTCTGTTGGTGTCGCTCCTGCGCGGGGAAATCTCGGGGAATTCCGACTCCCAGTAACGGAGCGTGCTTGCCGGGACAGAGAGAATCTCAGCCACATCCTTGATTTTGTAATATTTCTTGTCGAATTCTTCCATCGGCCTTTAGAGAGTGTTTGAATTTAAACCGTTTAACGCCAGAAGTATCAAAAAAATTCCAGGCGATCAAGTTGAAATCAGTCCATCACATGACCTGCGTTTTCCGCAAGCTGCACCATCTCGGCGTACTGGTCCGGGGTCAGATCCATGAAATAATAGTTTACCGGATTCTGCGGCTCATCCTTGAAACGCACTTCGTAATGGAGGTGCGGACCGGTGGACTTGCCTGTGGAGCCGACATAACCTATGAGTTCTCCCCGTTTCACATTCTGACCGCTCCTGACAATAATCCGGCTTAAGTGAGCATAGCGAGTCAGATAATTGTAACCATGGTCAATATCAATGCAATTACCGTATCCGCTCTGACGGTCGGCTACAGTGACTGTTCCGTCGGCGGTGGCGAAAACCGGAGTACCGGTTTTCGCGGCGAAATCAAGGCCGGCATGAAATTTGGTGCTTCCGTAGACAGGATCACGCCGCACGCCATAGCCCGACGACATGGTGAAATCCTTTATATTGATTGGCATAACCGATGGAATATGCGCGAGTTTGTCCTTCTGACGCACGGCTGTGGCACGAAGCTGATCGAAAGAAATTGACTGTGCATAGAGCTGACGGTCAAAGAGATCGAGCCGCTGTGAAAGGAGTTGCACCACCTCGCCGTCATCCATGCGCTGGAGCTCCTTATATCGCTTCTCATTGTCGAGACCGGCATATCTCTGGCTCCTGCTCACTGGATCCATCTGCATCATGACGCGATAGAAATTGTCATCGCGGTTGCGGATATCTTCCATGATACGGAGAGAGTTGTCGAGGCGACGGTTGAGAATGTTGTACCGGCTCTTGAGCATGGCATTCTCCTTGCGGAGGTTCTTCTCGGTAGGGGCATCGAAGATGACCATGCCGAGAAAAAGCAGTAAGGAGGCCATGGCAAGCGACGAAATCATCAGCCGCGCGAATCCGGCCATACGCGACTTGAACGTAGGGAAGATACGCTCGTAATTGTCGGTGTCAGGATTGTAACGGTAATAGATATTCTTTTTCATCCTCTTAGATACCAAATTCTTTGCAAAAATAGCAAAAAATCGTTAATTTTGCAATTTGAAAAAATCGAATACAGAATCTGAAAGTCGAGAACATAATGACGTCAAATGAAATTAGGGAGTCGTTCAAGAACTTCTTCGCCGGCAAGGGCCACAAGATAGTGCCCTCTGCACCGATGGTTCTAAAGGATGACCCGACGCTGATGTTTACCAACGCCGGAATGAATCAGTTCAAGGATATAATCCTTGGCAACCGTGTGCCTGAATGCAGGCGAATGACCGACAGCCAGAAATGTCTGCGCGTATCGGGGAAGCACAACGACCTCGAGGAGGTTGGACACGACACATACCACCATACGATGTTCGAGATGCTCGGCAACTGGTCGTTTGGAGACTACTTCAAGCAGGAGGCCATAGACTGGGCATGGGAATATCTGGTGGATGTGCTGAAGCTGAATCCAGACCGCCTTTACGCCACAGTCTTCGAAGGCTATGCCCCGGAGGGACTCGAGAGGGACAACGAGGCCGCCGGCATCTGGGAGCGGCATCTTCCAGCGTCGCATATCATCAACGGCAACCGTCATGACAATTTCTGGGAGATGGGCGAGACCGGCCCATGCGGTCCGTGCAGCGAGATCCACATAGACCTGCGACCAGATGAGGAACGCGCCAAAACGGACGGCGCCACGCTCGTCAACAAGGACAATCCTCTGGTGATCGAGATATGGAATCTTGTTTTCATGCAGTACAACAGAAAAGCCGACGGCCATCTGGAACCGCTTCCCGCCAAAGTGATAGACACCGGCATGGGTTTCGAACGCCTCTGCATGGCTCTCGAGGGAAAGACGTCCAATTACGACACGGATGTATTCACACCGCTGATCAGCAAGATAAGCGAGCTTTCCGGAAAGAAATATGGCGAGGACGAGAAAACCGATGTGGCGATGCGTGTCGCAGCCGACCACGTGCGCACCATTTCTTTCTCCATAGCAGACTCTCAGCTCCCCTCCAACGCCAAGGCCGGATATGTGATCCGCCGTATTCTGCGCCGCGCGGTAAGGTATGTATACACATTCCTCGGTCAGCGCGAGGCATTCCTTTATAAGCTTGTCGACACACTGGTGGCACAGATGGGTGGCGCCTACCCCGAACTTCCGGCACAGAAAGAACTTATCAAAAAGGTAATCAAGGAGGAAGAAGATTCTTTCCTCCGCACTCTCGACAACGGTATCAGAATGCTTGACGGCAAGATCCGCGAACAGCGGGCCAAGGGCTCTGATGAAATCGCCGGAGAGGATGCGTTCCTGCTTTATGACACATACGGATTCCCCCTTGACCTCACCGAACTCATACTGCGCGAGCAGGGAATGAGCGTAGACAAGGCCGGATTCGACCGAGAGATGGAGAAGCAGAAACAGCGTGCCCGCAACGCCGCCTCCACGGAAGCCACCGACTGGGTGGAGGTAAGTCAGGGCGATGTGGAGTTTGTAGGCTACGACAGCCCCGAAGCCGAGACAGCCATACTCCGATACCGCAAGGTACGGCAGAAAGGAAAGGAATATTACCAGATAATGCTCGGAAAAACACCGTTCTATGCCGAAATGGGTGGCCAGGTGGGCGACTCCGGCACACTTACCGGCAAAGACGGGGAAACTATCGAGATTTTCGACACAAAGAGGGAGAACAATGTTGCGGTCCATCTGGCCAACAGCATTCCCTCCAATCCGGCACAGATATTCACCGCCCATATAAATGAAAAGAACAGAGCCCGCAGCGCCGCCAACCATTCGGCAACACATCTCATACATGAGGCCCTGCGCGAGGTGCTCGGCACACATGTGGAGCAGAAAGGTTCATACGTATCGCCCGACTCCCTGCGGTTTGACTTCTCCCACTTCCAGAAAGTCTCCTCAGAAGAGATAAGGAAGGTAGAGCATATAGTCAATGAGCGGATCCGCCGGGCCATTCCTCTTGAGGAACACCGCGACATGCCGATAGCAGAGGCTCGTGCCTTGGGAGCCATGGCATTGTTCGGAGAGAAATACGGTGACAAAGTCCGCGTGGTAAAATTCGGGGAATCCGTCGAACTCTGCGGAGGCACCCACGTATGCAACACAGGCAATATCGGAATGGTAAAAATCATCGGCGAGAGTTCCATAGCCGCGGGAATCCGACGCATCGAGGCTGTCTCCGGACTCGGAGTGGAGAAGATACTCGACTCGCTGCAGGACACATTACAGGATATCCGCATGCTCCTGGGCAATGTAGGCGACGTGAGGGGTGCTATCCAGAAGGCTATCGGAGAGAACTCCGCCCTCAAGTCGCAGATAGAGGATTTCATGAAGGAACGGATCAAGAATCTTTCCGCCGAAGCTCTGGGATCTGCCCGGCAGATCAATGGTGTGAACCTTGTTGTCGTAGGAGGTCCGAGATTCCCCGAAGTGGTCAAAAACGTCGCATTCGAGGTGCGCAAACAAAGTCCGGAACATACTGTCTTTGTCGCCGCCACTGAAGACAACGGCAAACCTCTCCTCACGCTGATGCTAACCGATGACCTTGTAAAGCAAGGACTCAACGCGTCGGCGATAGTTCGCGAAGCGGCGAAACTCATCAAAGGAGGCGGCGGCGGACAGCAGTTCTTCGCCCAGGCTGGAGGAAAGGACGTGTCCGGTATTCTCGGCGCCCGCGACAAAATGATAGAACTGTTGAATCTCTGATTTCCCCCGATACCCCCAGAATCCCCGTCCCGCATACACTATGCGGGACGGGTTGTCATTACCCTTTTTTACAGCTCTTCAAAACCTTTTGGCCTTAGGGAGGTTCTTTATGTATAAGCCTCTGTCATTTTGTAGAAAATGTTATGATACTATTATGGAAACTGAAACATCCATATTGACGTGCAGAGACACTCTGCATTTCGAACCTTGCAGCAGACAGATCATACCTCTGCTTGAGAAACTTTTCACAAGGTTCCCCTCAAGGTCATGCGATTTTTCATTAGGCGGGATATTCATGTGGAAAGAATATCTCGACTATCAATGCTGCTTTCTCGACAACACATTCTTTCTCAAAGGGAAGTCTCCCGATTCCGGATGCGATATTTTCTACCGTCCCATAGGTCTCCTCAACGAGGAGGAGGGCATAAGGCTTATACGGGCATATTGCCGGAATAATAACATTAAAGGAGATCTGCTGCTTTCGGAAACCGTTATAGGGAATCCTGACGAAATCAGAGGATACGACCCTCTGCATTACATCGACGACTGGAAGGAATATCTATACTCCATCGACAGTTTCATCCGTTTCCCCGGTAAGAAGATGGAGAAGAAAAGGAATCATTACAACTTCTTCATCTCTCACTATGAAGACAGGACGATAGAGACGATCGGACCGGAAAACATAGATGAACTCGTCACGTTCACACACTGGTTCTGCGAGTCGCATGCCGCCGACGAACTTCTCGACTATGAGAGCGCTGGAACAATAGAGGCGCTGCTTGACTATGGAGCATTTCCTTATCACGGCATATTGATACGGATCGGGGGACGCATAGCCGGATTCACTTTCGGAGAACATTCCGGTGACACATTTTTTGTCCATGTCGAGAAAGGAAATATCGAATATAGAGGTATTTATCAGGCTCTGGCGTCATTTCTTGCAGAGCACGTAAAGGCAAGATATCCAGATGTGGTGTGGTTGAACAGAGAAGACGACACGGGGAGCGCAGATCTCCGCAGAAGCAAGATGTCGTACCACCCCGCAGGCTTTGTAGTCAAAAGAATAGTCGAAATATAGCGTATGTTCCATGCCCGGTTACCTTTCCCGACCCGCGAGGCCGGAAGAGACTTTAGGAAAGATTTGATTCGAATGTTTGCCGGAACGGACTGAATTTACTATTTTTGTAGAGAAATACGCAAATATACGACATCAATGAGTGAGGCTCTGGTCATAATACCGACATATAACGAGATTGAGAATATAGGGAAAATCATCGATGCAGTGATGAGACTTTCCGACGGCTTTGACGTGCTTGTCATTGACGACGCCTCGCCTGACGGCACGCAGGATGCTGTCCTCAGCAAGATAGAGCAATATCCGGGCCGCGTATACATGGAGACCCGGCAGGGAAAACTCGGACTTGGCACTGCCTATATCCATGGTTTCAAATGGGCGCTGTCCCGACAGTACGGATATGTCATCGAGATGGATGCCGACTTCTCGCACAATCCCGACGACCTGCCGAAACTCTACCATCAATGCCGCGACCATGGTGCCGACATAGCTATCGGATCGAGATACGTGTCGGGAGTGAATGTCGTGAACTGGCCGATGAGGCGCGTACTGATGTCATACTTTGCATCGATGTATGTAAGGGTTATCACCCGCATGCCTCTCCGCGACTCAACCGCAGGATTTGTATGCTATCGCGCCGAAGTACTCCGCACGCTGAATCTCGACAACATACAGTTCAAAGGATATGCGTTCCAGATAGAGATGAAGTTCAAGAGCTGGTTCAGGAAGTTCAAAATAGTGGAAGTGCCGATTGTGTTTGTGAACAGACAACTCGGCACCTCCAAAATGAATTCCAGTATATTCGGCGAAGCCGTCTTCGGTGTCATCTCGCTTCGCCTGAAAAGCATCTTCTCAAGGAAGACCTTTACATAAAGTCCAACCCTATTCCCGAAATTGTCACAAAGGGCCCTGAATTAAAATACTATACGCCCTTTCTTAGCCAGATCGAGCATTTTCTTGCCCGGCATCAGATAGACTTCGAGCCGACGGTTCTTATCACGATTCTCCATTGAATTGTTTCTTACGAGAGGCATCTCGTCACCCATGGCGTACGGGAAGAGATATTTTGTCTCCACACCTTGCGAGGCAAACCAATCGAAGACGGAAGCCGCACGTTCCTCAGTTATGTAGTCACGGTATTTTTCCGAACCTGTATTGTCGGTATGCATCACCATCAACACCCTGTACATGTCGGGATCCTTAAGATATCTTTTCAGCGGAGCAAGCATAGCGTCGGCGCCATGCCTCAGCTCTGTCTCGTTCGGCCCGAACAGTTTTGATGCAGGAATTGTCACCAACAAGACCTCCTTATTACGGAAAGTTTCCACCGAACTTCCGTTTTTAGAGTTATAATCGCGTGTGTGGAGCCTGTTGCGTCCCTCCTTTTCCTGAAATTTTCTTATCAAAGCCGCACTCTTCTCATCAAGCGGCACAGAATTTATCATCTCAATGAACGACATGTCATCAAGATTCTCGTCGCGCACCGGTTGCACGGCTTCTTTCGGTTCCTGCTTCTTCTTCGGCTTGAACGGATTCCATGCGTTAGCCTCCTGACATGGAGCGAAAACCATGGAAACAGCCAAGAGGGAACTAAAAAGAATTGTCGATAGATTCTTCATATTGCAATTCACCTTTAACAATCAATCCCACATCGTCAGGATCCATCATTATCTCTTTATCATTCCGGATCTCTTTCCTGACGTAAGCCACGAGCTGTTCCTCGTCAAGCAGTCCGTCATCCGTGACCTCGGTGTCGAGCGACAGATAACCGTTTTTCTCGTACCAGTCCCATATCGTGTCGATCACGTACAGAATTTCATCATCCGAGTATTTATCACTGACACTCTCCGGAAGCGTCTCGCGGATGAAATTCACGGCGTCATCTTCATCGAATTTCATTATATCATCACTCATGGCATCATGATTTTGAAGCTTATTCAGCTTTTGAGTTAAGATTCACAAGTCCTTCGGGCAAATCCGTGTATATCACATTTTCTCCCTCATCTATTTCCTCGATAAAATCATCGACAAAAGGGATAAACACGTCTTCGCCGACCTCATTCTCCACCACAAGGAGAACGTTTTCGGTGTTGTCGTCAATACCGGCAACCTTCCCTATCCTGCCTGCCTTACGGTCTCTGACCTCATATCCGATCAGCTCTCCTTCAGTGAAAACATCACCGTCCTCCACATCCAGATATGTGGCCAGATCGGCACGGCGCGCATACATTGTCCTGTTGACGAATGCTGAAGCCGCAGCCTGGGAATCGACTCCTTTCAGTTTCAGCAAATATGAATCCGCGCCTTTGGTGCGCACCGATTCAGGATAGAAGGGCACATTGATTCCGTCGATATCTATTATCACCGGATTTTCTCCTTCAAGGAAATCGCCTTCCACAACCTGATCGAGAACAACATTAAGTTCTCCCTGCAGACCATGGGTTTTCTGAAATTTCCCTATTTCGAGTAATTCATTGTTCGTAATCATTTCCAATTTCCTTAACAAGATAAAACCATAAGGAGTCTTTGAGGCACCTATTCATCAATTCTAATGATTTTAGCCCCCAATTTGTTGAGCCGAACGTCAATATTTTGATATCCGCGGTCTATCTGATTGATGTTCTGGATATGGCTTGTGCCTTTGGCGCCGAGGGCCGCAATAAGCATGGCTATTCCAGCACGTATATCAGGCGACACCATGTCGGTTGCACGGAGACAGTTGAATTTACCAGCCCCGATCACAACCGCGCGGTGCGGATCGCAAAGAATTATCCGAGCCCCCATGTCTATCAGCTTGTCGACGAAGAAGAGGCGGCTCTCGAACATCTTCTGATGAATCAACACACTTCCCCGCGCCTGGGCTGCCACCACAAGCAGGATGCTGATGAGGTCGGGCGACAGACCTGGCCACGGCGCATCTGCGACGGTCATCACCGAACCGTCGATAAACTGGTCGATCTCATAGATATCACGCTGGTCTATCCGAATGTCGTCACCTTGTGTCACCACATTGATTCCGAGACGTTCGAAAGCCTGGGGAAGCAGCCCGAGGTCGCGCACACCCGCATTGCGGATCAGAATGTCGCTGCCAGTCATAGCCGCAATACCGATAAAGCTGCCGACCTCTATCATATCGGAAAGGAGCCGGTGGTCGGTTCCGCCGAGCCTGTCAGTACCTGTGATGGTAAGCAGATTGGAACCGATTCCTTCTATCCTGGCACCCATGCGCACAAGCATCCGGCACAGTTGCTGGATGTAAGGCTCGCATGCAGCATTATATATCACGGTCTCACCCTTGGAGAGCACAGCCGCCATAATGATGTTGGCAGTACCGGTGACCGAAGCCTCGTCGAGCAGCATGTAGGTGCCTTTCAGACCTTGAGGCGCCGTGATATTGTATGTCCGCCGTTCGGATAAATATTCGAACTCCGCTCCAAGATTATGCAACCCTATGAAATGGGTGTCGAGACGCCGACGACCGATCTTGTCGCCGCCCGGTTTTGGAAGTGCGGCAACTCCAAACCGCGCCACCATCGGCCCAAGCACCATCACCGAACCGCGCAGCGATTCGGCCTTGCGCCTGTATTCTTCAGTCCGGATATAGTCAAGATTTACATCATCTGCCTGGAATTCGCACTCAGAAGGTGTGTTATATTTCACTTTAACACCCATTTCCGCAAGCATCGATATTAGATTTGTCACATCGGAGATTACGGGGAGATTGGATATGGTGACCTTCTCATCGGTCAGCAGCGTGGCGCATATAACCTCCAGAGCCTCGTTTTTCGCACCCTGGATTTCAACCGCTCCCTCGAGCCTATGGCCACCTTCGACAATAAAACTACTCATATCGGTCTGTCAGCGTTTCTTACGTTTCTTTCCCTGATGTGCGGGCATCTTAACCTCCTTGAACTCATGCAGGAGATAAGTTTTAGGGTCAAGATTGATCTTGCCTCCGGAATATAGCGACAGGTCGCGAAGTATTTTGGCGTCATCCACACCTTCCTTATTATGGACCAGCATGAGTTTCTTCATGTGGTGTGCGATCATCGAGATCAGCTGCTCCTTCTCCGGACCATCCTCCATGTCTGCCACGGTGGCTATCATTTTCTCTATATTCTTGCCGTAATGCCTGAACCGCATCGAACTCGAGGTGTATGGAATGGTCTCCGGCTTAGGATTCATTTTCTCACGGGTTATGACCTCGCACGGGAAATCGATGTCGAGCTCAAAGCGCGACATTATATTGATATTGTCCCAGACTTTGGTCATATCCTTGTTTTCGCCTACAAGCTGCGGGAAAAGGGAAGCAACAATATTGGCGATGCCGAAGGCACATGCAGTGCGCTCCCCGCGATCCGGAATACTTACGCAATAATCCACCATATTCTGGATATTGCGTCCGAATTCAGGGAGCACCACCGGCTCCATATCTGTATTATAGGGTATCATGTTTATTTTCTTTTAACTTTTGGGTCATCGGCCGGAAGCCGTCAGAAAATGCAAATATAACAAAAAAATCCGATAGTGCGGCAATCCCGTCAGGAAAGAGTCTTGGTGAGCGGATTGACCGGAAGAACCGCGTTGTACTCTTTCAGGTAGGCCGGCACCGAGTACGCCACATCGAGAAAATCCTCTTCACGCAAAGCCTTTTCCGACAGCGCCAGCATATCCTTGGCCATCGGCAGCAGTCCGTCGATCCAATGGGCGCGGGGCGACCTGATCACCTGTTTCGCCTTCTCCGCACCGTCTCCGAAAAACCATAGATCGCGGTCGCGCAGCAATTCGGAGAAAGAATCCTTATCAAGCACAAGAGCCGCAGGAGACATCAGTTCATTCAACGCGAAGTCGTATGCGGCACAATAAACCTCCATACGCCGCGCATCGATCATCGGCACCAGTATTTCATCCCCTTGCCAGCCGATGTTGCGGAACATGGCCTTTACAGCAAGAATCTTCAGTGTGTCCACCCCGATGAGCGGAACATCAAGACTATAGGCGAGTCCTTTGGCCATCGACAGACCTATTCTAAGACCGGTATAGCTTCCCGGACCCATACTCACCGCCACCGCATCCGGACGATTCCCCATACGGTGCATCTCTTCGAGACAACTTTCCACAAAAGGCGCGAGGGCCGTCGAATGATTCATGCCGCGGTCATCGTCCCACTGCTTTTCAAGAGCCATGTCTTTAGTGAAAGCCACACTGCATATCTTTCCGGAAGTCTCTATGTTTATTATGTTAGCCACTTTGTTTTATTTTTCAAGTTGATCTGTAATTCCGGTATTTTCTGTATTGCCGATATATACGGCGAAAGCGTCGGCACATCGCATACCGTCGATTGCGGCCGAAACTATTCCCCCTGCATATCCGGCTCCCTCTCCGGCCGGGAAGAGTCCGGCGACACCGGTGCTCTGGAGCGTCACGCTGTCACGCGTGATCCTCACCGGAGATGAAGTCCTCGACTCGAGACCGATGAGAATCGCCTCGTCGGAGAGAAATCCCTTCGACTTCCGTCCGAACTCCATGAAGCCGTCGCGAAGACGCGCCGATATGAAATGAGGGAGAAGAGTGTTGAAATCCCCCGCCTGAATTCCAGGAGCATACGACGATGCCGGAAGGGACTTCGACATGTGTCCATTTACGAAATCCGTCATACGCTGCGCAGGAGCGACTATAGTGTTGCCCGCCGCCTGAAACATCTTTCGCTCAAGACTCTCCTGTAATTCAAGCATCTCGAGCGGACCATGGCCGGAATATTCCGGAAAATCGCCGGGATGAATCTCCACGACCATTCCCGAGTTGGCCCATCGCCCGGCTCGCGCCGATGCCGACATACCGTTTACCACCAGCTCACCGTCGGAACTCCCGGCCGGGACGACCACTCCCCCCGGACACATGCAGAAGGAATATACGCCCCTGCCGTCCGACTGGGTCACGAAGCTGTATTCGGCCGCCGGCAGATACCGGCCTCTCCCCTTCTCCGAATGATACCGGATGCAATCGATGAGATGCTGCGGGTGTTCGAGACGAACACCCATCGCTATTCCTTTTGCCTCAAGCGGGACATCGGAGGCATGCAGACTGCGGAACACGTCGTGGGCAGAATGGCCAGTGGCAAGCACCACACCGTCAGCCCGGATTTCTCCGGTATCGGTACGCACTCCTTTGGCAACCCCATCTTCTATGACAAGACTGCGGGCCGTGGTCATGAACCTCACCTCTCCCCCGCATTCCAGAATCTGATTGCGGATATTCCTGATGACATGCGGAAGCAGGTCGCTGCCTATGTGTGGATGGGCGTCCACGAGAATATCGGGACTGGCACCATGCTGTACAAACAGGGCCAGCACCTCGTCGATATTGCCCCGCTTCCTGCTCCTTGTATAAAGCTTGCCGTCGCTGTAAGCTCCCGCTCCCCCCTCTCCGAAACAATAGTTGCTCTCTGGATTGATCCGCTTGCTGCGGGATATTTCGGCGAGATCAACACGCCGGGAGTCCACATCCCTGCCCCGTTCCAGCACTATCGGCCGTATACCATGGCGTATAGCCTCGAGGGCACAGAAAAGTCCCGCAGGACCGGCTCCGACCACAAGCAGTACCGGGGCGCCATCTGCAACACGGGAAAACTCTACCGGCGTGAAACACGCGCCAACTTCCCTATCGTCACCAACAGCACACCTCAGAACTATATCTATCTGTATATTGCGTTTGCGGGCATCAATCGACCTGCGCACCACCCTGACATCATTGACCGACGCCATGCTGACACCAAGTGCACTCGCCGCACAACGCTTCAGTTCCCTGATATCTGTCGCCGCGGCGGGTGTCACCCGCACATTCACATTCTCAATCATACTGCAAAATTAATCCAAATTTCCGCATGTTCAAAGAATAAGCGGAATAAACCGAACTTTTGTCTCTCCTTGACGGTTATACCAACAGATGCATGAATTGATTCCATTCAGTATCGATTTCATGTTGTAAACAAATACAAAAGAGAAAATACTATGAAAGAATTATTGAAACCGGAACATCTTGTTCCAAATGCAATCCACGTGGCAATGTCAACCGCACTTATCGTGCTCTCCGCAGAAATCCTAAAGAAACTACACAGAGCCTGCAGAGGTATCCGCGAAATAAAGGAAGGACACGAAGAAATGCGCAAAGGAATACATGAGCTCGGCAGATTCCGCAAGTAAACACACGAAACAGCCGTCGCCTTTCGGCTGCGGTCATTCATAAGACAGGGCCATCGAATCCTGATTCGATGGCCCTGTCTCATATTTCAATATGCGACATAATTGTTACTAAATATTAAAAAAAACTAATTTTACAGAAGCGGTTTTCAACATATCGGGGATTTTTTGCAATTTTGCATAGGATTTCAGAACAATCCTGTAAATGACTCCAGAACCATCCTTCAGTCGGTACCATCCTGCAGACGCAATGGGTTTGAAGCCCGTTGCCTGAATTTCTTGTGGGTTATAAGCCCACAAGAACTGTTAATTATCAGCAGGATGCGCTCTTTTGCATATAACAAATGACAAAATAGAATTAGGTTATGAAAAAGAAGAATCTGAATGCATTGGCGATGTCAATGATGGGCGTCGCCATGATTCTCCCTTCCTGCAAGGGAGACAGACAGCAACAGCAGCAGGCTGAGGCGCCGGAACTCTCCGTTATCACCGTTGGAGAGGAAAGCGCTCGGCTTGAAAGCGGTATTCCCTGTACTCTTCAGGGAGAGAATGATGTTGAGATACGTCCTCAGATACAAGGATTTCTCACGCGCGTCAACGTAGAGGAGGGCCAGCATGTTTCCAAGGGCCAGACTCTGTTTGTGATCGATCAGGTGCAGCTGCAGGCCGCTGTCGATGCAGCCAAGGCGCAGGTGGAGGTGGCGAAGGCCAGTGTGAATACCGCGCAGACCAACGCCAACAACAATAAGATATTACTCGACAAAAACATAATCAGCGCTCCGGCCTACCAGACATCTGTCGATGCGCTGAACGCCGCCAAGGCACAGTACAACGCCGCGCTCGCAAACCTCACAAGCGCCCGCAAAAACCTATCCTATACCAACGTGACGGCTCCTATCAGCGGAGTCATCGGCTCAATCGATTTCAAGGAGGGTTCGCTTGTATCACCCCAGACACTGCTCACGGTAGTATCCAACAACGCCGACATGCAGGCCAATTTCTCCTTCAACGAGAAGGATATCCTCGCAATGACCGACAACGGTCGCCGCTCCATCGACGAGGCAATCAGACAGCTGCCTCCTGTCACTCTGCTTATGGCCAACGGCGAGCGCTATGGCATACCGGGCAAAGTCACCGCCGTCTCCGGAGTGATCGACCCCAATACCGGGAGCGCTTCGGCCAAGGCAATATTCCGCAATCCCGACGGGATGCTCCACAGCGGCAACACCGGACAGATTCTGATGCCGAGCGTGCGCCAGAACGCCATGCTTGTGCCACAGTCGGCTACCTACGAGGTGCAGGACATGAAATTCGTATATGTGGTCGGCGACAGCAACAAGGTGCACTCCCGCGCCATCCAGATCACCGAGGACAACGACGGCAAGAACTATATCGTGACCGGCGGCCTCAAGCCCGGAGAGACAATAGTTGTGGAGGGAGTCGGCATCACAGTCAAGGACAACATGCAGATCAAGCCTAAAAAATAACTGAGATGAATATATCCACCTTCATAAAGAGGCCTGTACTCTCGACCGTGATCTCGATTTTCATCGTGCTTCTCGGTCTGCTGGGCCTTGCTTCGCTCCCTGTCGAGCAATACCCCAACATTGCCCCGCCGACCATCAGCGTGTCGACCACCTACACCGGAGCCAACGCGCAGAGCGTGCTCAACTCAGTTATCGCACCTCTCGAGGAACAGATCAACGGCGCCGAGAACATGGACTATATGTATTCGTCGGCGGCCAACAACGGTTCGGCACAGATCCAGATATATTTCAAGCCGGGCACAGACCCGAACATGGCGGCAGTCGACGTTCAGAACCGCGTGACCAAAGCCGCCAGCTTCCTCCCCGCGGAAGTGAATCAGGTAGGTGTCATCACAAACAAACGTCAGAGTTCGCAGCTGATGGTGTTCAACGTATACGCGGATTCCGACCAATACTCTGAGGAATTCGTAGAGAACTATCTTGGAATCAACGTAATTCCCGACATCAAGCGAATCAACGGCGTGGGCGAGGCCATGGTGCTCGGCGCCGACTATTCGATGCGTATCTGGCTTAAGCCGGATGTAATGGCCCAGTACGGCCTGATGCCTTCCGACATCTCCTCCGCACTTGCCGAACAGAACATTGAAGCGGCCCCTGGCCAGTTCGGCGAGAACGGAAACCAGAGCTATCAGTACGTGATGCGCTACAAAGGACGCCTTCAGAATGAAAAGGAATTCGAGGACATAATAGTCCGCGCCACCCCGGACGGCGAGATTCTCCGCCTCGGCGACGTGGCCGACGTGGAGCTTGGCCGTCTCTCCTACGGCTTCCACTCCACCACCAACGGCAAGACAGGCGTGGCCGCCATGGTGATGCAGAGTCCCGGTTCCAACGCCACCGAGACCGTCAAGGCGATTCAGAAGGAACTCGACCGCTTCCAGAAAGAGGCACCTGAAGGAATCAAGATAGTGACCACGATGGATGTCAACCAGTTCCTGTATGCTTCCATCCATGAAGTGATCAAGACTCTGCTCGAGGCATTCGCACTGGTGTTCCTCGTGGTGTTCATCTTCCTCCAGGATTTCCGCTCCACTATAATACCTATGATCGCGATTCCCGTGGCTCTTGTCGGAACATTCTTCCTTATGGGAATCTTCGGGTTCTCGCTCAACCTTCTTACGCTGTCGGCACTTGTGCTTGCCATCGCGATTGTGGTGGACGACGCGATAGTGGTGGTGGAGGCGGTCCACGCCAAGCTTGACCAGGGATACACGTCGTCGAAGGCCGCCGCTATCGACGCCATGCAGGAAATCACAAGCGCGCTGATATCGATCACACTGGTAATGATGCTCGTGTTTATTCCCGTATCGTTCATGGGAGGTACCTCCGGAGTGTTCTACCGCCAGTTCGGTCTGACCATGGCAATGGCCATCGCCCTTTCAGCCGTGAACGCGCTCACACTTTCCCCTGCCCTCTGCGCCATCTTCCTCAAGCCCCACAAGAAGGAGGACGGCTCCGTCCCCCCGCTCAAGGAGCGCATGAAAGATGCATACTCTGCCGCTGGAGAAGCCGTGAAGACCACCTATAAGAAACGCGTGCGGCTGCAGATGCCTCCGATCGTGACATCGCTGCTGCTGCTCGCTGCAATAGTATTCCTCGTGCTCGGATGGTTCAGCTTCAATAATGTTCTGCTCGGTGTGATCGCCTGCGCGGTAGCTCTTCTCGGAGTGGCCGGCATGTTCCAGCGCAGTTTCATCGATGCGTTCAACCGCGTGTTCGACCGGCTGCTCGCATGGTACAGGAAAGCCACCGACTGGTTCATCAGCCATAAACTCATCAGCTTCGCCACCGTGGCGGCTTCGGTCGGAGTGCTTGTGTGGCTCATGAGCACCACCGCGACTTCCCTCGTGCCCAACGAAGACACCGGAACAATCATGGGCGTGGTCGACATGCCGCCGGCAACATCCATGGAGCGCACCCAGAAGATCATGAACCAGGTGGACAGCATCTGCGGCACCATACCAGCCATCCAGATCAGAAACGCCATCACCGGCTACAGCTTCGTGTCTGGCCAGGGAAACACATACGGCTCCTTCATCATCAAGCTTAAACCCTGGGAAGAGCGCGATGAGAACACCGAGAATGCCCAGGCCATAGTGGGACAGCTTTTCCAGAAAGTAAGCACCATCCACGACGCCCGCATCATGTTCTTTCAGCCGCCGATGATTTCCGGATATTCCGCCACAAACGGATTCGAGATAAAACTTCAGGACAAGACCGGAGGAGACCTCAATAATTTCTTCCAGGTCTACCAGCGGTTCATAGCCGCGCTCAACGCACGTCCGGAGATATCGATGGCCTACTCGTCGTTCAATCCGAGTTATCCGCAGTACCTTGTGGAACTCGACGTGGCTAAAATCAAGCAGGCCGGACTGACACAGAACCAGATACTCTCCACCCTCCAGGGATACTACGGAGGTATGTATGTGTCGAACTTCAATAAATTCGGCAAACTGTACCGCGTGATGATGCAGGCCAATCCCGAGGCGCGCGTGTCGCCCGAGACTCTGAAGAGAATCAAGGTCAGAAACGGATCCGTGATGGCACCCATCGACAATTTCGTGAAATTGAAGCGCGTCTACGGCCCGGACATCATCAACCGGTTCAACATGTACACCACTATAGCGGTAACCGGTTCGCCGGCTGCCGGAGTCTCCTCCGGACAGGCAATCGCGGCAATCGAGGAGGTGGCAGCCGAGACACTCCCCTCCGGCTACGGCTACGACTATTCGGGACTCACCCGCGAGGAGGCCAAGGGAGGCAGCTCGCAGACCGCCCTCATCTTCGGTCTGGTGCTTCTATTCGTCTATCTGCTCCTGTCGGCGCAGTATGAGAGCTATATGCTTCCCTGGGCCGTGATCCTTTCCATTCCTTTCGGACTCATGGGAACATTCATCTTCGCCCGGATAATGGGAATTGACAACAATATCTATCTGCAGATCGCACTGATCATGCTCATCGGTCTGCTCGCCAAGAACGCCATCCTCATCGTGCAGTTCGCGCTTGAGCGCCGGCAGTCAGGCGTGAGCATAGTCAAGTCGGCAATCCTCGGCGCAACCGCGCGTCTGCGACCGATCCTGATGACATCGCTCGCCATGATCATCGGCCTGCTTCCGCTGATGTTCGCTCACGGAGCGGGAGCCAACGGTTATCAGACTCTCGGCACTGGAGCGATCGGAGGCATGCTTATAGGCATGATTCTGCAGGTGCTCGTAGTGCCGGCTCTCTACGTGGTATTCGAGAAACTGCAGGAGAAGTTCAAACCTCTCAAGTGGAAAGACAAGGACAATTACGGCATCCGCTCGGAAGTGGAGCAATACAGTATAGATGAACACAAGTAAAAAAGATGAAGAAGATAACAATACTGGGTGTGGCCGCCATTATGCTGCTTCCTTTGGGCGGCTGCCACATCTACCGGAAATATGAACTGCCGACGGAAAATCCATACGTAAGCAGATTCGAGGAATCGTCAGCCCGGACAGACTCCACCTCCCTCCCCTTCATAGGGTGGGAGGAAGTCTTCACGGATCCCGTGCTGCGGGAATACATCGACACAGCACTGGTACGCAACAAAGACCTGGACAACGCCCGCCGTAACATCGAGATTGCACGCGCGCAGCTCAAGGGAGCCAAGCTGAGCTATTTCCCCTCTGCCACGCTCACTCCCAACGGGGGGACAGCCAAATACGGCGGCATGCCGATGGGCGACTGGTCCTATTCGATACCGCTGAACCTCTCATGGGAAATCGATGCCTTCGGTAAGATTCTCAACCGCAAGCGCGGTGCCAAGGTGGCCGTGGAACAGATGGAGGACTACCGTCAGGCGGTACGGTCGCAGATCGTATGCGGAGTGGCCAACACATACTACGGACTGATGCTGCTCCATCAGCAGCTGGAACTCACCAGACGTACCTCCGAGATATGGAAAGACCAGGTTGAGTCCATGAAGCTGATGAAAGAAGCCGCTATGGTCAACGAGGCGGCGGTGGTACAGAGCGAGGCCAACTACTGGAGCATCATGAGCTCCATTCCCGATATCGAACAGAGCATCCATGAACTCGACAACACGATGAGCCTTCTTCTCCATAGCGATCCGCAGGAGTGGAAAGTGAGCGGAAACCTCGATTTCAGTCTGCCGGTATCGCTTGAGGCGGGCATACCTCTCTCCTATCTTGCTGCAAGACCCGATGTGCGAGCCGCTGAGCGCGGACTCGCGGCAGCCTACTACACCACCAATTCGGCACGCGCCGCATTCTATCCCAGTCTCGTGATTTCATCGCAGGGTGGTTTCACCAACCTTCTCGGCTCAATTATATCCAATCCGGGAAAATGGTTCGTGCAACTGGCCGGCCAGCTTGCCGCCCCCCTATTCTCGAGAGGCCAGAACATAGCCACTCTCGAGGCAGCCAGACAGCGTCAGGCCATCGCGATGAACGACTTCGAGAAGAGTGTGCTTTCGGCAAGTGCCGAGGTAAGCGATGCTTTCTCAAAGTACTCCAACAACCACCAGAAACGGGAATTTCTGTTAAAACAGATCGATTGTCTGGAAAAAAGTGTGGAATATACGCAGGAATTATTAACTTTGGACCAGCGAACCACCTACCTGGAGGTCCTCACAGCCCGTTCGAGCCTTCTTTCGGCGCAGCTGTCGAGCCTCGCATGCTGGCACGGCAAGGTCTCTGCCCTCGTCAGCCTCTATCAGGCAGTTGGCGGAGGAAGATAACCTTAAACCTGAAAACTATGTCTACAATAAGCAACCTCGCTTTCATTCATCCCGATGCCAGACTCGGCGAGAACGTAGTGGTCGATGCCTTCGCGCATATCGACCGGGATACCGTAATCGGCGACAACTGTCACATCCGCCCACATGTCAGCATTCTGGCCGGAGCCAGGATCGGAAACAACAACACCTTCTATGAAGGCTGTGTGATCGCCGCCACGCCGCAGGACTTCCGCTGGAAAGGAGAAGACAGCCATGTGGTGATCGGCGACAACAATGTGATACGCGAGCATGTGATAATCAACCGCAGCATCATCGGAGGAGGCGCCACGCGAATAGGCAGCAACTCCTTTGTAATGGCCCAGAGCCATATCGCGCACGACTCCGAAATCGGAGACTGTGTGGTGATCGGAAATTCCGTCAAGGTAGCCGGGAAGGTGCGTATCGGCGATTACACTATAGTATCGTCGTGCGCGCTCGTCCATGAAGGATTCGAACTGGGAAAATGGGTGCTCATCAAAGGAGGCTGCCGCGTCAATAACAACGTGCCTCCATATTGCGTCATGGCGCACAACCCCATCTCATACTTCGGAGTTAACTCATGGGTGCTTCGCAAGGCCGGCAAGAGCGAGGATCTGATCGATGAGGTTGCAAAGTGCTACCGCCACCTCTACCAGTCGAACACTTCTCCGTTCAATGCCGTGCGCCGCATCATGGCCGACGTGGAGCCGTCGGAAGAACGTGACGACATACTCGACTTCGTGAAAGGCCACAACTATCATCTGGCCGCAATATCACTGTCCGACTATCTCGAGGACTGACCCCATACCATCAAACAATCATAAGCGAGCGGACCCTTGACGGGCCCGCTCGCTCTGTAAACCGGAATCACTTGCCAAAAGCCAGATACCGACGGAGGTGATTGTCCGTTCTCAGGACAATATGTCGCTGAAGTGCAACGCTATTTACGATTCAATAATACTTGGACAACTCCTCTTCGAGAGCCTGACATGACTGCACTCCTGACTGGCGCCATTTAAGCTCCCCTTTCTGAAAAATCATCAAAGTCGGAACGGAACGGACATTATGGACCGCCGACAATTCCTGATTTCTGTCTATATCGATTTTGATGATTCGGGCTTTCTCCCCTACCTTTTCTGCCAATTCCTCAAGAACCGGGTGCATCATCTTGCAGGGACCACACCACGTCGCAAAGAAATCTATCAGAACCGGTTTGTCCGATTTAATGAGATCTTGAAATTTTTCCATATATATTCTGATAATTATACCCAGTCATTACATTCCGGCATTATTTCGACGGATTACAGATGCTTTATAACATCTTTCATATTTAAAACAACGCAAACACTTGCAAGTTCAGAATAATTCAGATATATTTGCATCGCTTTTCGCCGTTTGCCCTGACAGGCTCTGCGGCATTACCTTATATCTACCATAGACATTACACATCATGAGTCTTAACGTTTCCCTGAATCCCAACCGTGTGGTTCAGTTCCTTAAGAAGGAACCGTCACAGTTCCTCAAGTCAGATATCATCCGTTTCGTCAAGGAGAACGAAATCAAGATGATCAATTTCATGTATCCCGCCGATGACAACCGCCTGAAGACCCTCAACTTCGTGATCAACTCCGAGGAATATCTCGATTCAATCCTGACCTTCGGAGAGCGCGTGGACGGCTCCAGCCTGTTCCCTTTCATCGAAGCCGGCAACTCAGACCTCTATGTGATTCCGAAATACTCCACTGCATTCGTCGATCCCTTCGCTGAAATCCCCACTCTGTCGATGCTCTGCTCATTCTTCGACAACGAAGGCAACCCCATGCAGTCTTCTCCTGAAAACGCTCTTCGTCTTGCCTCGGAGGCATTCAAAAAGACTACCGGCATGGAGTTCTACGCCATGGGAGAGCTTGAGTATTACGTGATTTCAGAAGATCAGGGCCTCTTCCCGGCAACCGACCAGAAAGGCTATCACGAGTCTGCGCCTTTCGCGAAGTTCAACGATTTCCGCGTTGAGTGCATGTCCCTCATCGCTCAGGCCGGAGGCTCCATAAAGTATGGCCACAACGAGGTGGGTAATTTCACTATCGAAGGCAAAATCTTCGAGCAGAATGAAATCGAGTTCCTCCCCGTTCCGGCAATCGAAGCCGCCGACTCGCTGATGATCGCCAAGTGGATTATCTGCACCGCCGGAATGAAGCATGGATATGACGTGACATTCGCTCCGAAAATCACAGCTGGAAAAGCAGGCAGCGGACTCCACATCCATTTCAAACTGATGAAGGACGGACGCAACATGATGAGCGAAAACGGTCGCCTGAGCGACTCCGCAAAGAAGGCTATCGTGGGAATTCTCGAGCACGCGCCCGCAATCACTGCAATGGGCAACAAGGTGCCGACAAGCTACTTCCGACTCGTTCCCCATCAGGAAGCACCCACATCCGTATGCTGGGGCGACAGAAACCGCTCGGTACTCGTGCGCGTTCCGCTCGGATGGACCGGCGATAAGGACATGTGCTCGCAGGTGAATGTGCTTGAGACTCCCTCCACAACCGATCCGCAGAAGCAGACCGTGGAACTCCGCAGCGCGGACGGTTCCGCCAACGTATATCAGCTGATGGCCGCCATGATAGTGTCCGCACGCATCGGTTTCGAGATGGACAACTCCCTCAAGCGCGCCGAGGAGCTCTACGTGAGCGTGAACATCCACAACGACGAGAACAAGGAAAAACTCGCCCAGCTCGCCTCTCTGCCCGACAGCTGCGCCGCCTCGGCAAAAGCACTGGAGGATGACCGCGAGATTTTCGAACGCTACGGTGTATTCGCTCCCGCAATGCTCGACGGAATCATCAGGAAGCTCAATTCCTTCAATGACAAGAATCTGAGAGCCGAAATAGGCACTGACCGCAAGGAGATGCTCAACCTTGTGAACAAGTACTGGCACTGCTGATGTGATCCGTCGAAATTACGGATAACATATAAAATAAATACGAATGTATCGGTAACGCCCGGATTTTAATTCAGGCGTTACTTTTTCTATATACATACGCAATCAGCAGGTGGCACACAGCGTTAACCAATAATAACCGTTATCATACCAAACATCCGCCATGAACCGGTATTCCCGTCTGGCCGCCATTCCCTCGTTCGGAGAGGAAGGCGTGCGCAAACTCCGTGAGTCAAGAGTACTTGTGATCGGTTGCGGCGCCCTCGGATCGCATTGTGCGATGGGGCTTGCCGCCTCCGGCATCGGCAATATCTGTATTGCCGATTTCGACACCATAGACCTCTCAAATCTGCAAAGGCAGTTCTTCTTCCGGGAATCGGAGACCGGACAAGCCAAAGCAGACATCCTCTCCACCCGAATCAGGGAGCTTAATTCGGAAGTGGAAGTGGAAGTGATAAATAAGCTTGTCGACACGTCCCTCGCAAGATTCATTTTCCCCGATTTCGACTTTATCATCGACGGAAGCGACAATCCGGCAACCAAGTATATGACCGACAGTATCTGCGCCGAGAGCGGCACAGCCTGTTGCATAGGAGGGGTACGCGATTTCCAGGGACAAGTGATGAGCTGGCAACCAGGTACCACCCGCTATTCGGATATATACGGCCCGGAGCCGCCCGACGGACCCGTGCTCCCATGCACAGCCGGTGGCGTAGCCGGACCCGCAGCCGCCATCGCAGCCTCCGTGCAATGCGCCGAAGCGATAAAGCGGATTGCCGGTGTCGGCAATCCGCTTTATGACAAGCTTTTTATGTTTGACCTTCTTATCCCCGAAACAAGAGTCCTCGAGGTCGGATAATATCATTCCTCTTTTTCCACCACCCGCTGGAGATGAACATCCATCTGCGGGAACGGGAAGGATAATCCTTTCTGCTGCAGCTCGGTGTACATACGCTCGTTGATGTCGTAAAATACAGGCCAATAGTTGGACTGATGTGTCCAGGCCCTCACCACAAACACTATGGCGCTGTCGCCCATCTCCTTGAGAGCGACGAAAGGCTTTCTTTCTATTTTCTGCGGAATAACCACCTCGAGATCATCGGCCGCCGAGCTGCCCGTCACCCTCGCATCGGGCGCTTTTGGTGCGCGGTGAAATATCCGCACATACCACGGTTTATTCCTTTCAATCTCCTCCAGGTGATGGAATTTTTCCGTCTCCTCCTTTATCTTTTCCTGCTCGCGGAATGCAATGTCATCCTCGACATATCGCTTTACTATGCGGTCGTCGCTCTCAAGGATATCGATTATCGCTTTTTTGGCCTCCGTCAGATCCGTGCCGTAGGACAACCCGACGGACCATACCACACACCGGTACTGCTCGAGCGAATAATTGTTGATGGAACTTGTGGAGAGCGCGCCGTTAGGCACGATGATCGCTTTGTTATCTACTGTATTTATGACTGTATTGAAAAGCTGTATTGACTTCACCTTGCCGGAATATCCCTGTACCTCGATGAAGTCGCCCACCTTGTATGGCTTCAGCAACAGTATGAGGACGCCGCCGGCGAAGTTCTGGAGAGTACCGCTCAAAGCCATACCGATCGCCACTCCGGCAGATGCGAAAATCGCTATGAAACTGCTCGTCTCAATCCCTAAAATACCGATTATGGTGATTATAAGGATAAAATAGAGCACCATCTTTATAAGCGACAGCACGAAGGTAGTGAGCGACGGATCGAGATGACGATGAGTCATCATGCTGAACACCCCTTTGTAGATCTTGCGTATCAGAAAACGCCCCGCATAGAATACAAGGACCGCTATCAGGGCCTTGAAGCAGAAGCCTACGAGGCTATTGGCTATCAGAGAGAGAGCATCATCGAATTCAAGACCTTTGAATCTGGTCCAGAAAGATGAGTCGATCAGATTCTCTCCGGCATTTGTGTCGGGAGCCGGCAATCCGGTCGGCATCTGTGAAAAAATACCTGTCATTTTGACGTTTCTCTTTAAGAGTGGTTTATAAGCGATTTTCGGACAGTTGAATATTACGTATAAGGTCCTGGACCGCCTTATTTTTATTTTCTTTCAAGTCTTATCACGTTTTCCACGTGATGCGTATGCGGGAACATGTCGACCGGCTGGATGTCGGTCACACGGTACAACGCGTCCAACATGGCTATGTCGCGGGCCTGGGTGGCAGGATTGCAGCTGACATATACAATCACGGCGGGCGATGCGTTCAGTATCACTTTTATCACATCCTCATGCATTCCGGCACGGGGAGGGTCTATTATCATCACGTCGGGACGGCCATGCTCCGAGATGAAACTGTCGGTAAGGACATCCTTCATGTCGCCGGCATAGAAAAGTGTATTGTCGATACCGTTCACAGCCGAATTAACTTTCGCATCGGCAATAGCCTCCTCCACATATTCTATGCCTACCACCTGCCGTGCTCCGCGGGCTACGAAATTTGCGATTGTCCCCGTACCGGTGTACAGGTCGTACACAAGCGGAAGTGTCTCACGGCCGCCTCCATTTTTCAGATCCGGCTCAAGTCCGGCAAATCGACGTGCCACCTTGTAGAGATTATACGCCTGGCGCGAATTGGTCTGATAGAATGATTTGGCGTTGATTCTGAAACGGAGCCCCTCCATCTCTTCCTCGATATAGTCCGGTCCGCGGAAAGGAATCACATCCTGATCGGAGATAGAATCGTTCAGTTTGAGATTCACTACATACAACAGCGAGGTTATCCCGGGAAACCTCTCCCCTATGGCATGCATGACGCTTTTTATCCTCTCCGGATCGTTATCGCCGAACACCACACACACCATTACCTCTCCGGTAGACGCGGTACGGATCATCAGCGTCCGCAACAATCCGCTATTCTCACGTATATTATAAAATGTCAATCCCTTGGAACATGCGTAGTCGTATATGAAATTACGAATCTCATCGCCGATGTTACATTGCAGATGGCATTCCTCTATATGCAGCACCTTGTCGAAGGCTCCGGGTATATGAAATCCCAAAGCGTCATTACTGTCGGTGAATTCCCGGCCGGAACGCAGTTCCTCCCAGCTCCGCCATTTCTTGTCGGAAAACGTGTACTCCATCTTGTTCCGATATTCCCACACCGATTCCGAACCCAGTATTTCGCTCACCGGAGGCAGCTCCACCTTGGCAATCCGGGTAAGCGCATCCTCCACCTGCCTCTGCTTCCACTGCAATTGCTCCGAATATGGCAGATGCTGCCATTTACAGCCTCCGCAAAGCGTGAAATGACGGCATCTCGGTGCCTCCCTTTTGTCGGAAGGACGGACAATGCGGACTATGTGTCCTTCGGCATAACTGCGCTTTCTGCGGTCTATCTGTATGTCGGCCACGTCACCCGGTGCCGCATACGGGACAAACACAACCATCTCCGATTCGGCCTCCGGCGACATCCGGACACGGCATATCGCCTTACCTTCGGCCGCAACACCTTCAATCTCCACCGACTCCAGCAGAGGCAATGCTTTTTTCTTTCTTGACATATACTATACCCGTACTATACCCGGCATCGGACAGACCTGGCGATCGCCGATACCTGCTTTTTCTTAACTATGGACAATTATTGTCAAAAAACGTATTTACTGACTGAAATTACATTGATTGACGTGAATTTAATATAAATTTCACTGCAAAATTACGAAATTATCACAACAATTTATTAAATTTGCAGGCCAATTTGTGAGAAACATAAAAAAACTTCAAATTGACCTCTTTTAAAGAACCCCGTATCCTCTTCCTTCCGTTGGAATTATAAGGAACCACGCTTTCGGTTACACTGACAAAAAGCGCGACAATCTATCAATAAAGACAAATAATATCTATAAAATATTAAATAAAACCCAAAGAGCTCTATGGCAAAAAAAATTTATACGTTCGGTGACGGCAAAGCCGAAGGTAAGGCCGACATGAGAAATCTTCTCGGCGGCAAAGGAGCAAATCTTGCTGAGATGAATCTGATGGGAATGCCCGTACCTCCGGGATTCACCATCACTACCGAAGTTTGTACGGAATATACACAGCTGGGCCGCGATGCCGTTGTCAATGACATCAAGGCGGAAGTGGAGAAAGCTATCGCCCATGTGGAAAATCTTACCGGAAAGAAATTTGACGACCCCGCCAATCCTCTTCTCGTATCCGTACGCTCCGGCGCACGCGCCTCTATGCCCGGTATGATGGACACC
>DERZ01000037.1 GCA_002361155.1 Porphyromonadaceae bacterium UBA3327
AAATAATTACCCCCCCCCGGATGCAAAATTTATTATAAATATGTTTGGAAATATTAATCTGATGTATTATTTTTGTATTCGATAATAGGATCGTCAAGTATTAATGAGGTTCTGACTTGACGCAATTTCTGAAAAGCAACACCAGAACCTTTTCCCCAATATAACATAACTACATGTAGCTTTAGCGACCTCGGCAAGTCGCTTAGGCATCTATATAGTCGCTTGGAATTCCCGTATTGCTTTTCGGGTGGGCTGTGCGGATATATAAGTCGTAACCATATTTAGAGGATAAAAACAATAAACAACAATAAAATTACTGGATTATGAGAATTTTTAATAAGCTCGCCGCATGCAGTCTGCTTATGGTCGGCATGATTGCCTGCAAAAACGATGAGCCTTCCAACGGAGGTGATGATGGCATCATGACTGGCGATCCCTTCTATTCGACTGTCACCATCAGCAATCCCGCAAAGCGTTCGGGAGGAAACAACGAAGGCGAAGAGATCGGCAAAGATTACGAGAATAAGATTTCATCGATTCTCGTCATTCTCGCCACCAAAGAGACCGAAGGCGGCGTGGACAAGTACAAGTTTCTGACTTCAGCCCACAGCGAGACCGCCACCAGCACCACGGAGACTGCCACCACGATGTCGGTTGTGTTCGAAAACAAAGTGCCCCTTTTCGATTATGTGAAGGAGTATGGAAAGGCGGGAGCCAAGGTTTACATGTTCGCAATTTGCAATCCCACTCAGGAAATCAGCAAAAAAATCAATGGAACGAAAGATGCCGCCACCGGCGACATAACCGGGGCGATGGCGAAAGGCACGGAATTCCTCGATGAGATCTACGACATCACCGGTGCCGGTGCCGCTTCCATCTGGACCAACAGCAATTTCCTGATGACCAGCGTCGACATGTATGAGCGTGAGCTTCCCTCCGAGGCCGATCTGATGAAATACAACACGCCGGCAACTCCCTTCCCCCTTACCTACAACACAGCGGAGAACAAAGAGGAGTCGCTCAAGGTGCTTCGCGTGATGTCGCGTTTTGATTTCAAGGATACCTCCGAAAGGGGAGACCAGATTTTCCCCGTCTACAATAAGGTGGACATGGAGAAGCCGGAAGCCGACCGTCGTGTCGTTGCCCACGTGAGGCTTACCCGTATGGCTCTCTTCAACATGCGCAATGAGTTCTACTACTTCCCGCGCGTGAAGGATGCCAACTACGAAAAGACCACCTATCTACCCGGCCGCGCCGGAATGGAGTTCGGTTATGACGAGGTAAACAAAAAGTTCACACCCGTATTCGTGGTGTCGCCCGATGCACACAATTACTCCTATGTCAATCTCGACTACTATAGCTCTGATAATCTCGGCAGTCTCGATTGGACGAACGTCAGCGATATCCTTGGCCGCGATGAGGACGGTGACGGTGTGGACGGCAATTGGGACCACGCGGGCAACCCCGGTTTCCATATCTGGACATACGCTACGGAGAATACATTCGCGAAAGACGTGATTCCCGACAACAGGCAGGCGACCGGTATCGTTTTCGAGACCGAGATCATCGTGCCCGAGTTCGAACTTGACGCCAACGGCAATACCTCCGCGATTCCTTTCGCCAACAAGGAGACAAAGGATGGCAGGACCGAGTACAAGACAATGTATCTCTACGACGACATTCTCTTCTCGAACGTAAACAGAATGTATGATTACGTGCAGACCCATCCGACTTCCAATCTCGCCGCGGCATTCAGCCAGGTGTTTACTGTAAACAAGGATGCTGCAACCGGCAACGTTACTTCCATCGAACCTGTAAGGACAGCCGAGGGCAAGATCGACATCCGGAAGATGCACAATGTACGCATCTCGGTCTTTGAGCCCCGCGACAAGGAGACCGGTGGCTACTACTGCTACTACTTCTACTACAACCAGCACGTAAACGACGGCAATATCGCCATCCAGAGCGATATGGAGTTTGCCACCGTGCGCAACAACATCTATAAGATCTCGGTGAACACGTTCTCCCGTCTCGGCGGCATCACGCCTCCCGATCCGGATGACTGGGATCTCTATTTCAAAGTCAATGTGGAGGTTTACAACTGGGTTGTGCGCTTCAACACAGGCATAGAGTTCTGATGCCGGAAATAAGGACCGTACGGACTTCAGGCCGGAAGAGGAATTTCCTCTTCCGGTTCTGACCGGCGTTTTCACGGACATGCGGACTGATCTCCGCATGCCTGACCATAAACAATACACCAACACATCTGAAATGATCCTTAAGTTTAAATATATGGCTTTGGCGGCTCTCTCCGCGATGACAGTATCGCTGTCGTCATGCGATGCGGTGTTCGACGATCTGGAGCCTTGCCGCACCGGTGCCGAGATGCGTTTCATATTCGACCGCAATCTGGAGAATTCCAATTCATTCCACAGCAACGTGGACTGTCTTTTGGTCTATATTTATGACGCCGACGGCAGATATGTCACTTCATTGACGGAAACTTCCGACCGCCTTGCCGACGAGAACTGGCGTCTCTCCGTGGAACTTCCCGAAGGGGATTACAAGGCGGTGGCATACGGCGGCATGACGTGCGGCGAGTCTTCCTTCAGTCCGGTGGCCATTCCGGAGCGGGACTCCGGTTTCGACGCGCTTCAGGTTCGTCTGAAACCGGAGCATGCAGGCAAGCGTCTCCATGACCATTATCACGGCGTGGCCGATTTCACTGTCGACAACCACGGCGACAATGAGTTCGGCAAGGTGCCGGTCTCCATGACGCGGACCACCAACCACTTCCGTATCCTGATGCAGAATCTTTCCGGCGCGCCCCTCTCCGGTGAGGACTTCGACTTCTATATCACCGAAGACAATTCTTTGCTCGACAACGGCAATGTGCCCGTAGCCACCGGCACTCCCACGGTCTATACTCCCTGGATAAAGGGGGTGGTGGAAGAGCGGCCCGGTACGGTGCGGGGTCCCGAAGGCAATCCCTCGATCAGGATGGGATATGCGGAGCTCAGCACTTCTCGGGTATATATTCCGAACAAACCCGTGATCAGGATTGACGACCACAAGACCGGGCGGAATATCGCCACTCTGCCGCTGGCATATTATCTCGCAGCGTCTCAGAGCGACGCATCCTCATGGAGCGACCAGGAATATATCGACAGAGGACGTGACTGGGTCATGACATTCTTCCTTCAGGAAGACGGGTCATGGTTTCAGGGCTATATCATGGTCAACGGATGGTCCGTGCGTATCAACGAGATTGACATGTGATGCCATGCGGGAAATGACAGGGATATCGGATACTGAAGATTTTGGGCAATATTTATTTTTAAAGCAAGAAGGATTGCAGGGACAATGGGAATAATTAAGAAACTGATGATCTCGGCTGTGGTGCCGCTTGTTGTGGCGCTGGCTTCCTGCACGCGACCGGAATCGGTCGTACAGGAATCAGCCGGGTCAGTCCTGTTCAATATCAGGATAGCGCTCTCGGGCAATGACTCCTTTGCTACTCCGTCGATGGCGGAGGAGGGTGGAGGAGCCGGCACACGGGCCGGCGAGGAACTCCCCGTCAACGACATGGAGAAACTCCATACCCTCCGCATAATCATCCTCGACGGAGAGGGCAAGGTCGAGGTCAACGAGATATGGGACCTGACTCAGGCTCCCGCCATCGGGGCCTCCGGCGAACCTTTCAAGGTGAAGGGCGGCGACCGGAAGACCGTTATTTTCGTCGGCAACGAGGCTAATACGGTCATCCGGACCCCGGGAGGCACGGAATGTACGGTATCGGAGTATTTCTCACGCTTGTACGTCGGTCTGGATGAAGCGGCCGTCACAGCCGATATGGATGAGATCCGGGGACTGATTCTGCCGCGGGATAAGAACAGCTTCTTCGGCTCCAACACTAAAGTCCCCATACCGATAAACGCCATCTATGACAATATAGAGATCCCGAACACTTCGGAAGTGGTGAGCCGCGACTTCTGGCTTCACCGTGCGGTTGCAAAGTATACGTTCCGCATCAAATACGATTACTCGGATATGGAGGTTTCCGATCTTGAGAAGGTGCGGGGGCATGTGGAGAGCGTCACTGTGAGCAATGTCGCCGACCGGCAGTATTATTTCCCGGTGGCGCAGTTCGGCAACAGTTTCAGTCAGTATCCGTTGCAGTCATATACTGCCCCCTCCACCGCGGAGAGCGCGACACAGACCGTCGGCATCGACAAATATGTGGCGCTGAAAAGCACCCTTACCATAACTCCATACTATGTGCCGGAGGGGCCGGTGCTCGAGGCTGCCGCCGATCCCTATTGGGTAAAGGCCAGGATCAACGGACGCGACTCCGACAGGAAAGACATATTGTACGGAAACGTGGAGAATCCGGCCGTCCCCTCGCCTATGCGTGACCTTCCGCGCAACCACCATGTCGTGGTGGACGGCACTTTCAACGATGCGCCCGATTCCGATTTCACAATCAATATCTCGGTATGCAAATGGAACGAACAGACCATCGACATACCGGCATACAATTGAAGTCGTTTGGGAAAAGCCTTTTTTGAATCATCTTACTGACAAGGAAAGCAAGACATGAATATCCGGAAAATCAACATTACAAAATATATATCGCTCGTCGCGGCGGCTGTAGTGATGCTGTCGCTCGGCTCATGTGTCGACGACATGCTTCAGGGTCCGCAGGATGTGCCGGAGGGTGAGCCGGCTCTGCTGACCCTCAACATCGCCATGGCCGGACGTGCCGAGGTGACGCGCGCCGATGTGCCCGACTACCGCATCACATCCTACTGGATCGGTATTTTCGATGCCGCATCGGGGAAATTGAAGGCCTCGAAGATAGTCGACAAACTTATCGCCGACAATCCGGAAGGTGTCTGGGAAAAGGTGGAGGTCGAGACCACCTCCGGGCGTGTTAAAATACGTGGGGTGGCCAATCTCGAGAAGCGCTACGCGCTGGATGTCAGGAAAGGTGACGGCCATGTCATTCCTTTCCGCGAGGCTATCGAGAGCATAGAGTCGCTCGATGACTACGACAACTTCGCGGTGACGTTTACTTCCGATGGTGAAGTCTCTATCGAGGAACCTCTGGAGTCCCTGGTGATGAGCGGAGTTTACTCGGAAGAATACAGTCCCGGAGACTCCCATCTCGGCAAGCGTCCCGAAGAGACGGTGCTCGCCGTTCCTCCCGGCAGTTTCACATCACCGGGCTGCATACATCTGCGTCGGCTCATCTCGCAGAACATATTCAATATCCGGTACGACAGGAACAATATCAAGTCGATGAAGATAACCGGCTGGTCTGTACACAACGTGCCCAATTCCTGCTGGCTCACAGACCGCGGCGACGACTGGAAGAATCCGAACGCCGGAGAAGTGGTGACAATCAACGGCAAGAGCGTCGAAGACAAGGAGGACCAGATCATCTGGTCGCACGACGACGCCAACAATCTTGTGTCGTTCAATTTCTGGATGATCGAGAACCGGCATACCGGTCTCGAGCCGGGCGATGACTACACCGACGACAATGTCTACTCTTACCGAGAGAAGGAGTTCAAGAATGCCGACGGTACAAACACCGGCAAATTCGTGAGCCTGGCGGAAACCGTAACAGACGACAACTACCGCAACAACGCGACATACGTCACCTTCTCCGTGCAGATGGAGATGAACGTGGACGAGAACGGCAGACCCCTGTCCGACAAAAATATCTCGGCGAGAACTGTTCTTGCCGACTATACAGTACATCTGGGCTACTGCGAGGGAGCCGGGCGCGAGAAGGCCATGGATTTCAGATGCCGCCGCAATTCGCGCTATACCTACAATGTGACTGTCAACAATGTGAACAGCATGATAGTGGAGGCAAACGGGGAGGAAATTGTCCCCTCGCTGAACGGATCCGTAACCGACATCACCGACACTTTCGAACTCCTCGATTCGCATTACAATGAGATGAACGTATATTTCACCAGAGAGGATCTGGAGAAGTTCCAGTATTATATGGTGGCGTTCGACCAGAACGGAGCGAGGAAGATCTTCAACTCAGAGACCGCTCCTCCGGCTTCGGCCGACTCTGATTTCAAGTTTTATTCCTGGGTGCAGATCCGCAAGACCACCGGGCAGGACGTGCTTGCCGAATACAGGCCTCTGTCGGGGACCGGATCCGACGGCGAAACCATGCTTCTCCATCAGCTCGATGACAGTGTGCTGGGGAATGGCGAGACCGGCAGCTGGTTCACTGTGTTCATCGATGAGTATGTCTACGAACAGTATGACAGCAACGGCAATATCAGTGCGGCTGACAGATACAACTGGCACTGGTATGCCGACGCACCCGACCGGCAGGTATGGCTGAATGTTTCAGGAGGAGTTTCCTCCGACAAGGAGACGATGTATCACCATTCGAAGTATGCCTATTCACAGCGCTCCATCCAGACCTACTATGACATGACGGCTGATGTGCCGGCACTGGCCATGGAGCACGTAAACGAATCACGCGGACTCAACGTAAGGAACACATGGAATAATGCGACCGCAAGTGTGACTAATCCTCCGATTGGTTACAACCCTGAGAACGGAGGCCGGTATATCATGTTCCAGTATATTTTGGGTACGAGTGCCACAGCGACTACAGCCGGAAACTGGAACGACAACAATAGAAGTTGGAACAGCTTTGTCGATTTCAGGAAGCCGCAGAAAAACAATGCGGTCAATGCTCAGAATCTCGTTCTTGAGGCAAGGACCCATACATTGCCGGCTTACAATGATGTAAGCCGGTATAGCGGCAGTGAAACGTACGATCCTGACCGCTCGTTAAGTCCGTACTATGTCAATAGCATGTCGGCATGCCTTAACCGCAACCGCGATCTGGACGGTGACGGATATATAGATGCCAACGAAATAAGGTGGTTTATCCCGTCGACCTATCAGAACATGCGTCTCATTCTGGGTCGGCAGGCTCTCCGTGTGCCCATGATGGACTTCGACGAGATCACGTATAAGATAAATGCCGACAACGGGTACAATACCCGCTTTATGCTGAGTTCCGCCGACGGCAAGGTTATATGGGTCATGGAGGGTATGGCAACGTCAAACTGGACTGAAGGATGGCTTTATGGCACCCCCTGGTCGCTCCGTTGTGTGCGTTATCTCGGATCGGATTTAGGCTCTCCTGTGGCCGGCACACGCGTGCCGCCTGTATATAAGCAGGATCCGGATAATCCCAATATTATCCGGATGGTGGCGCTGGATGACCGGGCGATACGCCAGCAGGCATACAGGGGCACACTCGGTATGCCTGCCCATATCCTCACCGACCAGAGGTACAACCGTTGCTACCATGCGTTTGAGATTTCGGACAATGTGATTGTGCTCGACAGTGATCTGGTGGAGACGGAAATGTATTTTTCAGATTATCTGAATAGAAACAACCCTTGCGAAAGTCTCAACAGGGATGGTGATGCAGGTTGGCGTGTCCCGAATCAGAAAGAGCTGACCATCATGTCGTTTATGAAAAAGAATGGAGTGCCGTTTCATCAAGCCGGTGTGTCCGGCGTAGCCTATCTCATATCGTGTTCGCTTGCATATTTTGACAGAGAAGGCAATCCGTATAACAGCAGCCGGAATACTTCTTCCGAGTCGTTCCGCCTGATGAAAATTCGTACGAGTGATGGCGGAGGCACTCAGGGTGGGGGCAACGGCAAGGTTCCGGACCGTACCTGGGGTGTCCGCTGCGTGAGGGACGTTGAATGACGGCATGTCTGGAATGATGAAGGTATCAGTGAGAATATCGGCATGTGTCGCGGTTGCCATGGCGCTTGTCGCGTGCAACGGGAAAGGAGCGGGCGATGCTTCGGCAGTCCGCGCGGATTCCGTCAGGACAGCCGGAGAGCGGATCGTATCCAATCCGGTCGCATACTGGGACAAGGTGGATTTTCTGAGTCCTGCAATCCTGGCCGACACTGCATTCATAGAGCAGAGGTTCGCTGATTTCGCGGCGATGCTGGAGACGGCTGATCCGGAAATCCGCGACTATGCCGTGAAACGTCTTCTTGACCGCGCGGCCGCATCCGAATCCTCCTATTCCCGCATACTGGAGATTGCCGCGCATTATCTCTTCGACCCGGCGTCTCCGATGTACTCTGAGGAGAACTATGTGCCCTTTCTCGAGTATCGCCTGGCGCATCCCGGACTTGGCAGGGAGCCGGAGAATGTGGAGGCTCTGGAGTACAATCTCGGGATGGCGCGCAAGAACGCTCCCGGTTCGCAGGCAGCCGATTTCAGTTTCGAGACTCCTTCCGGCGAGATGCGTTCGCTTAGCCAGCCGGACAGCAAAGCCGAAATTCTGCTGATATTCTACGGTCCTGACTGTGAACTGTGCACCGTAGCCATGTCGCGGCTTGAACGCGACGGAAACATTGCGGGGGCTGTCGCCCGCGGAGAGTTGCGGGTAGTCATGATATATCCCGGCGATGACCGCCAGGCATGGTTGCGCCATGCCGCCGGACTCCCGGTCGGGTGGGAAGTGGGTATCGACGCCTCCCGCCGCATCGACGGCGAGGAACTCTACTGGGTGCGCGCCACTCCATCGGCATACCTTCTCTCTCCCTCGCTGACTGTTCTCGGCAAAAATGTGGCAATCTGAACCCGGCACAGGCTTAACCGATTGATAGCTATCAAGTACTAATTGCTGATTGGAACAGTCTCAATGACTGTTCCAAAACTTTTTTTTGCGTATGCCAACATTTTTTAGTAAATTTGCTGACTATAGCTCCATTAAGGGAGATAATTACCAATGAGTAATCTGAAAAAACTTATTTTCGCGGGTATTGTCGCCCTCGCCTCCGCGTTCGGAGCGTCCTCGCAGGTCGTGGCCTTGAAAACCAATCTGATAGGCGACGCATTGCTGAGTCCGAATCTTGGCGTAGAGTTCGGCCTCTCCCCGAAATGGTCGCTCGAGATATCGGGACAGACCAATCTGTGGCCGATCGAGGGCCATACGTGGAAGCATTGGGCGGTGCAGCCAGAGCTTCGTTTCTGGTTCTGCCGCCGTTTTGCCGGACATTTCCTCGGCCTTCACGGTATCGGAGGCATGTACAATTTCGGTAATATCAATTTTCCGGTCAACGCTCTCGGAAGCGATTTCCGCGATCTCAAGAATAACCGTTATCAGGGCTGGGCGGCCGGAGCGGGCATCGCCTACGGGTACGCATGGCCTGTCCACAAGCACTGGAACATCGAGGCCGAGATCGGCATAGGCTGGCTTTACACCCGTTATGACCGATACCCTTGCGCGGTATGCGGCAACAAGACGGCCGAAAATGTGCCCCATAATTATTACGGACCGACCAAGGCGGCCGTAAGTGTAGTCTACTTGTTCTAAAACACCAGGAAAATGAAGAAGCAAATATTCGCGGCGCTTGCCGCAGCGGCCATCGCTTTTCCCGGTGGCGCGGCGTCTCGGAGTGTGGGCGCTCTCAGCATAACGGACATTGATATCGCCCGTAACCGCAACAACATAACCCTTTCCATGAATGTGGACCAGCGCGGTTACCGGCTTTCTTCCAACACCCGCTGGGAGGTGACGCCGGTGATTGTCTCCGCCGACTCGTCGCACTCGGTCTCTCTCCGTCCCTTCGAGGTGGCGGGCAAGAACGCCTGGTACTATGAGCAGCGTCTGGGGCGTGCAGCCGAGGTCGCGTTGCTGCGCGCCGGCAAAAAGAAAGTCTATGATTATTCCGACGCTGTTCCATACCAGGACTGGATGGAGCATTCGAGCGTATATTTCAATGTTGAGCGTATCTCCTGCTGCGGCGACCGTCCCGTGGCCGGTCCGCAGACCGAGCCTGTGGCCATGCTCAACTTCACCCCGCCGATGTATCAGGCTGCCTTCTCCTACGTGGTGCCGGTGAGGGAGGAGGTAAAGCAGCGCACCCTCAGCGGCCGTGCATACGTGAACTTCCGCGTGAATAAGACCGATATCGTGCCTGAATATATGAACAATACGGTGGAGTTGCGCAAGATCCTCAACTCCATCGATTCCGTCAGGCTTAACAAGGATGCCACAGTAGACACTATAATGCTCACCGGCTATGCCTCCCCCGAGGGACCCTACCGGAACAACGTCCGTCTCGCCGAAGGCCGTACCAGGGCCGTACGCGATTATGTGGAACGCCTCTATGATTTCCCGGCAAAGGTGTACTTCACAAGTTCCGTGCCCGAGGATTGGGACGGCCTGCGCGAGTATGTGGCCAAGAGCAATCTTGCCGATCGCGACGCCATTCTCGCCTTCATCGACGAGCGCACACCGATAGAAGACCGCAATGACCAACTGCGCAGCCGTTTCCCCGAAAGCTACAGGTTCCTGCTCGAAAACGAGTACCCCTGGCTCCGTCACACCGATTACTATATTCATTATACCATCCGCCAGTACACCACTGTCGAGGAGATTCTGTCGGTGATGGAGAAGACTCCGAGCAATCTGAGCCTCAATGAATTCTTTACCGCTGCAAAGTCATTCCCCGAGGGAAGCAAGGAGTTCTGTGACATTCTGGAAAAGGCTGTCCTCTACTATCCGCACGACGAGCGGGCCAATCTGAACGCCGCCAACGCTGCAATGAGCAAGGGCGCCTACCACCGGGCCAGCCTCTATCTCGGCAATGCCGGCAACGGCGCCGAGGCCGAATATCTGAGAGGTGTTCTCGCCGCCCTTGAGAAGGATTACGGCAAGGCTCTTCAGCATCTTGGAAAGGCCGGAAAATCCGACAGGGTACAGGCGGCGCTCCTTCAGGTGGAGCAGCTCAGGAATGCCGAACCGGTGAAATATCTGCAATAAGCATTAATTCACTTTTTTGATGTAAGTGCGATGGTAAAGAAGACACGCGACAGATTCATCGAGGTGGCCCGTTCCCTTTTCGCGAGAAAGGGGGTGGAGAACACCACCATGAATGATATCGCCGCCGCCTCCGACAAGGGACGGCGTACCATCTATACTTACTTCAAGAGCAAAAGGGAGATTTTCAACGCGGTGATAGAGACAGAGACCGACGACCTGTTGCGCAATCTGCGCATTATCGTGGCCAAGCCGATTTCGCCCGAGAAGAAACTCTGCGAATATGTGGGAACGCGTCTCGACACCATGCGCGAGATAGTGAGCCGCAACGGTTCGTTGCGTGCCGGTTTCTTCCGTGATGTCCGGAAAGTGGACCGCGCCCGTAACCTTATCTCTAAAAAGGAGATAGTATTCCTGATGAGGATTCTTACGGAGGGAGTGGAGAGCGGTGATTTCGACATCCCCGACGTGAAGGAGTGGGCCATACTCATCACCAATTCCATCAACGGCATGGATGTGCCTTACATACGTGATTCCCTGACCGAGTACGGTGTGGACAAGGAAAAGATCAAAATCATGCTCGCCGACCTGATTCTGAACGGAATCAAAGTGCGGTGAGTCTCTAAATAACAGTAACAGAATATGAAATTACTTGAAGGAAAAGTGGCTGTCGTCACAGGCGCGGCCCGTGGAATAGGAAAGGAGATTGCACTGAAATATGCGTCGGAAGGCGCCGATATCGCGTTTACCGACCTTGTGATCGACGAGAACGGCAAGAAGACCGAGGAGGAGATCGCCGCCCTCGGCGTGCGTTGCAAGGGCTATCCCTCAGATGCTTCCGATTTTGCCGCCACCGAAGCTGTGGTGGAGGAGATAAAGAAGGATTTCGGCCGTATCGATGTTCTGGTCAACAACGCCGGTATCACGATGGACGGTCTCATGCTCCGCATGACCGAGAAGCAGTGGGACAAGGTCATTTCCGTCAACCTCAAGTCAGCGTTCAACTATATCCATGCCGTTCTCCCCATAATGATGCGTCAGAAATCAGGCTCGATCATCAATATGGCGTCGGTGGTTGGCGTGCATGGCAACGCCGGCCAGGCTAACTATGCGGCCTCCAAGGCCGGTCTGATCGCGCTTGCCAAGAGTATTGCCCAGGAGGTAGGCTCCCGGGGCATCCGCGCAAACGCCATCGCTCCCGGATTTATCGAGACTGCGATGACCGAGGCGCTTCCCGCGGAAGTCCGTGAGGAATGGGCCAGCAAGATTCCGCTTCGCCGCGGCGGCAAGGTGGAGGACATTGCCAACGTCGCGACCTTCCTTGCTTCCGACATGGCGGGTTATGTCACCGGCCAGGTGATTCAGGTCGACGGCGGCATGAACATGTGATGGTCCGTGTCCCATGAGGAAATACGCAGTTATAGTGGCGGGTGGCGAAGGCCGCCGCGCCGGAGGAGATTTGCCCAAGCAGTTCAGGAAACTGCTGGGCATTCCTTTGTTATGGTGGTCGGTCAGGGCTTTCCACACAGAGGATCCTTCCACGGAGATTGCCATTGTGATTCATCCCGGTTTCTTCGATGACTGGGATCTGCTCTATGCGGAGCTCCCGGAGGAGGACAGGCGCATACCGGTGAGAATCGTATGCGGAGGTGCCACCAGGTTTCACTCCGTCACCAACGGCATGACGGAGATTCCCGCATCGGAGGATGCGATGGTGGCGGTGCATGATGCGGCGCGTCCGATGGTCTCTCCCGGGCTGATTGCACGCGGATGGGAAACTTGCCGCCGCCATGCGGCCGCGGTGCCGGCGGTGCCGGTGACCGATTCGCTGCGCCGTCTCGAGGGAGGGGGAAGCGTTGCGGTGCCGCGCCCGGAGTTCGTGACCGTGCAGACGCCACAGGTGTTCCGGGCCGATATCCTCAAGAATGCCTGCGCACAGACCGAGCGCGATGATGCCCTTTTCTCTGACGATGCCTCGGCTGTGGAGGCAACAGGGCGACGCGTGGCCCTTTTCGAGGGAGACCCTGAGAACATCAAGGTGACGCGTCCGTTCGATTTCGATATTGCCGCACTGCTTCTCAAGAAAACTCACTGAATTGTTTTTCGACACCGACATAAAGTTCCTGAAAGGCGTGGGAGAGCGTCGGGCCAAGACGCTGACCGACGAGTTGGGGTTGCGGACTTTCCGCGACCTCGCTTTCATGTTCCCTTATAAGTATGTGGACAGAAGTCGGTTTTATGTAATATCGGAACTGTCCGGCGAGATGCCGATGGTCCAGATCCGTGGCAGTTTCATCAGCTTCACCGAGGAAGGAGAGGGTGCGCGGAAAAGACTTGTGGGTGTTTTCACAGACGGGCGCAAGATGATGCAGACTGTCTGGTTTTCGAAAATCTCCGCCATCAGGGGACTTTACCGTCCCGGCGTGGAGTATGTGATTTTCGGCAAACCGTCACTTTTCAGGAATGTCTGGTCGATGGCCCATCCTGAGGTGTCGAAGTTCAATCCGGAAAATCCCCCTTCGGGATTTCGTGGAATCTACTCCCTGTCGGAAACCAGCCGCAAGAACGGCTTTACGGTCAGGAATATAAGTGCGCTGGTAGAGAATCTGCTGAAGCATCCGGGTTTTCAGACAGTTCCCGATACGCTCCCTGCCGAAGTGGTGTCGGCCTATCGTCTGATGCCGATGAAGGAGGCAATCGTCAATCTTCATTTTCCGGAGACTCCCGACGCTCTTCAGAAAGCTCGGGAGAGGATGAAATTCGAGGAACTTTTTTATCTGCAGATGCATATTCTCCGGTTTTCACGCGAGAGGGGGCGCCGTATCCGGGGCGAGGTGTTCGCGCGGATAGGGGAGAAGTTCAACGGGTTCTATAATGAAGTTCTTCCTTTTCCGCTCACCGGTGCGCAGAAGCGGGTGTTGCGTGAGATCCGTGAGGACATGCGGACCGGACGGCAGATGAACCGCCTTCTCCAGGGCGATGTAGGGTCGGGGAAGACTCTTGTGGCTTTCATGACGATGCTTATGGGAGCCGACAACGGCTGCCAGTCTGCGATGATGGCACCGACGGAGATTCTCGCCACGCAGCATTACGAGACAATCCGCGAGTGGGCCGCTCCCCTCGGGCTGAGGGTCGAGCTGCTCACGGGAAGCACCCGTGTGCGACAGCGCCGAGTCATCCACGAGGGCCTCGAGAACGGTGATATACAGATCATTGTAGGTACGCATGCGCTGATAGAGGATACGGTGAAGTTCAGGCGGCTCGGCGTGGTCGTTATTGACGAGCAGCACCGTTTCGGCGTCGCGCAGCGCGCCCGGATGTGGCAGAAGAGTGCGGTTGCACCTCATGTACTCGTGATGACAGCCACTCCGATCCCGCGCACACTTGCCATGACCGTCTACGGTGACCTCGATGTCTCCGTGATAGATGAACTGCCTCCCGGCCGTAAACCGGTGACGACCCTGCTCCGCTTCGACGAGAACCGTGGGGAGGTGAACCGTCTTCTCGGCCGGGAACTTGCCGCCGGACGGCAGGCGTATATCGTGTATCCGCTCATCACCGACAATCCCAAACTGGAACTCAAGAGCGTGGAGAACGGATTTGAACGGATATCGGGAATTTTTCCGCAGTATAGGGTGTGTATGGTCCATGGCCGGATGAAGCCGGACGTGAAGGAGGAACAGATGCGCCGATTTATTTCCGGAGAGGCACGTATAATGGTGGCAACCACCGTGATAGAGGTCGGCGTGAATGTCCCGAACGCCTCGGTGATGGTGATAGAGAATGCCGAGAGGTTTGGCCTTTCGCAGCTCCATCAGTTGCGTGGCCGTGTGGGACGCGGCTCCGACAAGAGTTATTGTGTGCTCGTCACCAGGGAGAAGACCGGCGGCGACACCCGCAAGCGGCTCGGTATCATGACAGAGACGAGCGACGGCTTTGTCATCTCGGAGGCCGACATGCGTATGCGCGGTCCGGGCGATATGGAGGGTACCCAGCAGAGCGGTCTCGCCTTCAGTCTCCAGGTGGCGAATCTGACCACCGACGGGCAGATACTCGCGCTTGCCCGCGAGGCGGCGGGAAGAATTCTTGACGCGCATCCCGAGCTGCTCGAACGGGAACCGCGTAAGCAGGATGGTCCGGCATCAGGACAGTCCCCAATAGTGCCCATAGCGGTGCAAAATCAGAAAATACTTGCGCTTTCAGCCTCCGGGACCGATACATTGTGCGCCGAATTACGTTATAGATTTGCGAAGAGTGTCGACTGGTCCCGGATTTCGTAAGGTCGATCGCCTTCGATGTAAAGTTATGTTTTTATGAGAGAGAAGGAATTTTTACCCCTTGTGCGTGAGAAACTGGGGATCGAGGAGCTGAATCCCATGCAGCTGAAGATGATGCAGGCTCACAGCGAGAGCCGAGACATCATCCTGCTGTCGCCTACGGGCAGCGGCAAGACACTTGCTTTCATACTGCCGATGCTCAAGATGCTCCGTCCCTCCACCGGGCGCGTCCAGGCGGTGGTGGTCGCCCCGAGCCGCGAACTGGTGATTCAGATCGCGGGAATCGTCGGCAAAATCGCCGCGGGTCTCAAGACGACACCGTTATATGGAGGCCACAAGGTGGAGGACGAGGTGAATTCGCTGGCGGCCGGTACCGATATCATCGTGGCTACCCCCGGGCGGCTGCTCGATCACATCAACCGGCGCAATATCGATGTGCTCCCTACGCGTATGCTTGTGCTTGATGAGTTTGACAAAAGTCTCGAACTCGGTTTCGAGACAGAGATGAAGAAAATAGTGGCGAGACTGAAGAATGTGAGCCGCGTGATTCTGACATCGGCTACCCGCGCCGACATTCTTCCCGATTTCCTGAAGCTCGACAACCCGCTGACTCTCGATTTCCTTGAAGACAACGAAAAGTTGCGCAACCGGATAAGGGTACACCGCGTGGACTCTGACGCCAATGATAAACTCGACTCTCTTCTGATTCTTTTGCAGAATCTTTCCGCAGAAGGACATCCGGACAGAAGCATTATTTTCGTGAATCATCGTGAGAGCGCGGAGCGCGTGGCGAATTTCTTGAAGGGGAAAGGTTTGCCGGCGGTGCTCTATCATGGCGCCCTCGACCAGCGGGAGCGCGAGCAGGCTGTGGCGCGTTTCAACAATGGCAGTCGGCCGGTGCTCGTGGCTACCGATCTTGCCGCCCGCGGTCTCGATATCAAAAACGTCAGAAACATCATCCATTACCACCAGCCGCTCACTCCCGAAACCTGGACACACCGTAACGGCCGTACCGCCCGCGTTGACGCCGACGGCGACATATTCGTGCTTGTCGGACCGAATGAGGATATCAAGGACTATGTCGCTTTTGACGATTCCAGATATCTTGATCAGGAGAAAGCCCCCGGGTTGGCCGCTCTCTCGGAAACCATCTTTTTCTCTGCCGGACGGCGCGAGAAACTGTCAAAAGGAGATATCCTCGGTTTCCTGGTGAAAGAGGGAGGAATCGAACCGCAGCAGATAGGGGTGATCGATGTGTTCGACCACTATGCGCTCGCCGCCGTGGATCGGCAGCAAGCGCCGATGCTGATGGAGCGGGTCAAGGGGAAGAAAATCAAAGGAGAGAAGCGGATGATTTCTCTTCTTGACTGAACTGTGGAAATTTATAAAAACATATATACGTTATAAAAATATACATAAATTTAAGATTAAAATTGCATTTTGAATGAAAAAAATATCCCTGTTGTAGGTATTTTGTGGAGAATTTTAGTAACTTTGCGTCCATATCGGTATTATTTTGTACTATCCGGAAACGGAGTTGATAAGGCCGGACGAAAGTTAGACCGGGAACGCCGTACTGAAGTGCGGCAGAGATAATGAAAATATAATGAACTCAAATTATAGCGAAAAAATGAGTAAAACAAAGAAATTCCTGACATGCGATGGCAATCAGGCTGCCGCGCATATAAGCTACATGTTTAGCGAGGTGGCGGCGATCTATCCCATCACTCCCTCGTCGACGATGGCGGAGTATGTCGATGACTGGTCGGCTGCCGGTAGAAAGAATATCTTCGGCGAGACAGTCCATGTCCAGGAGATGCAGAGTGAGGCCGGTGCCGCAGGTGCTGTCCACGGCTCTCTTCAGGCCGGTGCTCTCACCACGACATATACAGCGTCGCAGGGTCTCCTGCTGATGATTCCTAATATGTACAAGATTGCCGGCGAACTCCTTCCCTGTGTGTTCCATGTGTCGGCGCGTACACTCGCTTCCCATGCTCTCAGTATTTTCGGGGACCATCAGGATGTGATGAGCGCCCGCCAGACCGGTTTCGCCATGTTCTGCGAAGGCAGCGTGCAGGAGGTGATGGATCTTGCTGCTGTAGCTCATCTTTCGGCAATCAGGGGCCGTGTGCCTTTCGTCAATTTCTTCGACGGTTTCCGCACCTCGCATGAAATCCAGAAAATCGAGGCTCTTTCGGAGGAAGACCTCGCACCCCTCCTGGACCGCAAGGCGCTGGAGGAATTCCGCGCCGGCGCCCTGAATCCGGACGCCCCCGTGGCCCGCGGTATGGCCGAGAACCCCGACGTGTTCTTCCAGCACCGCGAGGCAAGCAACAGATATTATGAGGCTATTCCTGAAATAGTGGAGGAATATGTAAAGGAGATGAACCGCCTCACGGGCCGCAATTACGGCCTCTTCGATTATTACGGCGATCCGGAGGCCGACCGCGTGATCATTGCTATGGGATCGGTGACTGAGACCATAAAGGAGACCATCGACTATCTCCGCGCCAACGGCGAGAAGGTGGGTCTTGTGGCGGTGCATCTCTACCGCCCCTTCTCTGCACGTCATTTCCTCGCCGCTGTGCCGGCGAGTGTCCGCAGGATTGCCGTGCTCGACCGCACCAAGGAACCAGGAGCCAACGGTGAGCCCCTCTACCTCGATGTGCGCGACTGTTTTTACGGCAGGGAGAACGCCCCGATGATAATCGGCGGACGTTACGGCCTCAGTTCCAAGGACACCACTCCGGCGCAGATTCTCGAAGTGTACCGCAATCTCGCCGCCGAAACACCCAAAAAAGGATTCACCATCGGTATCGAGGATGACGTGACCAACCTCTCTCTCCCGGTTGTACCCGAAATAAACATCGGCGGCAAAGGTATGTTCCAGGCCAAGTTCTACGGACTCGGAGCCGACGGAACAGTGGGTGCCAACAAGAACTCCGTGAAAATCATCGGTGACAACACCGACAAGTACTGTCAGGCTTATTTCGCATACGATTCGAAGAAGTCGGGAGGTTTCACATGCTCGCATCTCCGCTTCGGCGACGAGCCGATCCGGTCGACGTATCTTGTGAATACTCCCAATTTCGTGGCATGTCACGTGCAGGCTTATCTTCACATGTACGATGTGACACGCGGACTCCAGCCCAACGGCACTTTCCTGCTCAACACCATCTGGGAGGGCGACGAACTCGCCGCCAACCTTCCCAACAGGGTGAAACGCTATTTCGCGGAGAACAATATCACGGTATATTACATAAACGCGACCCGCATCGCCCAGGAGATCGGTCTCGGCAACCGTACCAACACCATTCTCCAGAGCGCATTCTTCCGCATCACGGAGGTGATTCCCGTGGATCTCGCAATCGAGCAGATGAAGAAGTTCATTGTGAAGAGCTATGGGAAGAAAGGTGAGAATGTCGTGAACATGAACAATCAGGCAGTTGACCGCGGCGGCGAGTACCGTCGTCTCGAGGTCAAGCCCGAATGGGCGTCGCTTGCCGATGATGCTCCGACCCTTGTTCCGGCTCCCGAGTTTATCGAGACCGTCGTGCGTCCGATCAACGCTCAGGACGGAGACCTGCTCCCCGTCAGCAAGTTCGTAGACTGTCCGGACGGCACCTGGCCGCTCGGTACCGCCGCTTACGAGAAGCGCGGCGTTGCCACGTTCGTGCCCGAATGGAATCCCGAGAACTGTATTCAGTGTAACCGCTGTTCCTACGTCTGTCCCCATGCTTCGATCCGTCCTTTCGTGCTGACCCCCGAGGAGGCTGCCAAGGCACCATTCGGCGAGGAGCACTCGATCCCGGCGATTGGCAAGGAATTCGTTTCAGGCAGCCGCTTCGTTCAGCAGGTCGATGTGCTCGACTGTCTCGGCTGCGGCAACTGCGTGGATGTCTGCCCGGGCAAGAAAGGCAACAAGGCTCTCGCGATGCGCGCGCTCCATACGCAGGAAGCCCAGGACAGGAACTGGGAATGGCTCGTCAGGAATGTCACCAACAAGGCCGACAAGGTTAATGTCGCCCTCAATGTGAAGAACTCCCAGTTCGCACAGCCTCTCTTCGAGTTCTCCGGCGCCTGCTCCGGATGTGGCGAGACTCCCTACATCAAGCTTATCACCCAGCTCTTCGGCGACCGCGAGATCGTGGCCAACGCCACCGGATGCTCCTCGATTTATTCCGGATCGGTGCCCAGCACTCCCTATACGGTCAATGAGAAGGGACACGGACCTGCATGGGGCAACTCCCTGTTCGAGGACTTCTGCGAGTACGGCCTCGGTATGTACATAGGTTACGAGAAGCTGCGCGACCGTGTCAAGGAAGCCGCCTCCAGCCTCTCAACCTCCGGCGAGGCTCCGGCTGCGACGCGCGAGGCAGCACAGCGCTGGCTTGACGGATGCGATGACGGTCCCGTCTCCCGCGTGACAGGCGATGCTCTTGTGGAGGCCTGCCGTGAGGGTGCGGAGAAGGGTTGTCCCGACTGCCGCACCATCGTGGAACTCTCGCACTACCTCACCAGACGCAGCCAGTGGATCATCGGTGGCGACGGCGCAAGCTACGACATAGGCTTCGGCGGTCTCGACCACGTCATCGCCTCAGGCAAGAATGTCAATATACTCGTGCTCGACACCGAGGTTTACTCCAATACAGGCGGCCAGAGTTCCAAGTCGACTCCGATCGGAGCCATCGCAAAGTTCGCCGCCGCCGGCAAACGAATCCGCAAGAAGGATCTCGGACTCATCGCCACCACCTACGGTTATGTGTATGTGGCCCAGATCGCGATGGGTGCTGATCAGGCGCAGACCCTTGCTGCTATACGCGAGGCGGAGGCTTACGACGGCCCATCGCTTGTGATCGCTTATTCGCCCTGTATCAATCATGGCATCAAGAAGGGTATGGGGCACAGTCAGGCTGAGGAGAAAGAGGCCGTGGAGTGCGGGTACTGGCACCTCTGGCGCTATAATCCCGAACTCGAGAGCCAGGGTCAGAACCCATTCTCGCTCGACAGCAAGGAACCCGATTGGGACAAGTTCTATGACTTCCTCAAGGGAGAGGTGCGTTTCGCTTCGCTCTACAAGATGTATCCCAAGGATGCAGAGGAACTCTTCAAGGCAGCCCGGGACAACGCCCGCTGGCGCTATAACAACTACAAGCGCCTCGCAGCTCAGAACTGGGGCGTGGATCCCGAACTGACCCCCGAGGAAATCGAGCTCCGTAAGCATACCTGAAATAACAAACACTGAATAAAAAACAGAGCCTCCCGCAGAAGGAGGCTCTGTTTTTTAGCATACGTGCCGGACGGAGATGCTTTTACAGCCTGGGTGTCAGTCTTTCAGATAGTACTCGATTGTCGAGACTACACGTACCCGCTTGATGGAGGGTGTGTACTGGTCGCGGTCTTCGATGGAGAACTGTCCCTGCGACGCTGATTTGATCTTGCCCAGACGGCTTTCGGAGTCCTCGGCAAATTTCTGTGCCGCCTTGCGGGCATTCCTGGTCGCGTCGGCAACCATATCCGGTTTGATCTGGTTAAGTTCGGTGAATTCATATAAAGTCTGATAGTTGTAGTCGCCGGCCACAATTGCGATTCCCTGCTGCATCAGCTCCGTTTGTTTGTTCATCAGCTCCTGGATCTTTGCTACCTGCGACGATGTCACCACCACCACCGTGGTGACATTGTATCGGTAGGGCGGGGGAGTGCCGCCGTAGCTGTCGGCCTGCATGTCCTGCACCTTAGGAGCGTTAACCTGAAATTCCTTGTCTGTTATGCCGTTCTTCTTCAAGAAATTGACAATTGCATCGTCAGTGGCCGACACCTGGCTGTAGATCTGCGTCAGGTCGTTGCCGACTATCTTGCTGACTATAGGCCAGGTCACCTTGTTGGCGTTGACCTCTCTCTCGCTGAGGCCGCGGACTGCGACCACGCGCGAATTGGATGATACCATACCAAAGCCGTTACGGATGCAGATACCCAGCATCAATAGGCCGATGGCTATGAACACCGCCGGCATCCATGCGCTCACGGTCTTGAGAGGAGACCGTGTCCCTTCCCGATTGTTCTCGTCGTTCTTCATATTTCAATTATTTTGATGTGATTTTTAACCTTATAACGCTCCCGAATGTACATTTATCAAAAAAAATTCGTAAATTTGCGGTTCAAACGCGAAATAATTATGCTTGACAAGATAATGGCTCTCCGCGAGGAGATAAATGCCGCCATCGCGTCCGACATGGAGGCGGTAGAGCAGCTGCGCATCAAATATCTGAGTAAGAAAGGTCTCGTGTCTTCGCTGATGGCCGACTTCCGTTCCGTACCTGCCGATCAGAAACGGGAGGTAGGGCAGAAAATCAACGAGTTGAAGACTTTCGCAACTGAAAAGATTAATTCTTTGAGGGATGCGTTCCTTCTCAAGGAGGATGACTCATGCGATGATCTCGACCTTACGCGTACCGCGTCACCTGAGCAACTTGGCACCCGCCACCCTCTGTCGGTGGTGCGCAACGAGATTCTGCGCATTTTCGCAGGCATGGGCTTTACTATTGCCGAAGGTCCCGAGATAGAGGATGACTGGCACGTGTTTGAAAGTCTCAATTTCCCTCCCGACCATCCCGCTCGCGACATGCAGGACACTTTCTTCATCTCGCGTGATCCTTTCGAAGTGCTTCTCCGCACCCACACTTCTTCGGTGCAGACCCGGATGATGGAGCACACGCAGCCCCCCATCCGAATCGTGTGTCCGGGACGCGTCTACCGCAACGAGGCCATCTCCGCGCGCGCGCACTGCTTCTTCCATCAGGTGGAGGGGTTGTACATCGACCGCAATGTGTCGTTTGTCGATCTCAAGCAGGTTCTTCTTGGATTTGCAACCCGTATGTTCGGCCCGGATACCAAGATCCGTCTCCGTCCCTCATATTTCCCATTTACCGAACCCTCCGCCGAGATGGACATCTCATGCGACATCTGCGGTGGCAAAGGCTGCGCGCTCTGCAAGGGAACCGGATGGGTTGAGATTCTCGGATGCGGTATGGTGGACCCTAACGTGCTGAAAGCATGTGGTATCGACCCCGAGATCTACACCGGTTACGCCTTCGGTATGGGAGTTGAGCGGATCGCCAACCTGAAATACAAGGTAAAAGACCTGCGCCTCTTCAGCGAAAACGACATCCGCTTCCTCCGCGAATTCGAATCCGCCCGCTAAGCCAGCCTCCCTTTTCCAGTCAGGGAGGCTCCTCCTTTTCCGGGCAGGAGGCTATCCTGCTCCTTTTATCTGGCAATCTTCTCTTCTCCTCCCGGTTTTTAGGGCATTCTTTGTTTTGGTAAAGGGTGCTTGGCTTTTATTTCTTTTGCTTTTCTAAATATTATGACTATCAAGCAGAGATATGAAGGGATCCTGAAGATTTTTCAGGAGACTATGCCTGAAGCCGGGACGGAACTGCACTATGACAGCCCGTTCCATCTGCTTTTGGCAGTGATTCTCTCGGCACAGTGCACCGACAAGCGTATCAACATGGTGACGCCCGCGCTCTTCGAGCGCTTCCCCGACCCGGCATCGCTTGCAGCTGCCGGCGAAGAGGAGGTGTATGGATACATCAAAAGCGTGACCTTCCCCAACAATAAGACGCGGGCCATCATCAAGGCCGCGCGGATGATCGAGGAAGACTTCGGCGGTGAGCTACCCTCCGACATCGACAATCTGATCAAGCTCCCCGGGGTAGGCCGCAAGACCGCCAACGTGATGCTTGCGGTAGTCTGGAACAAAGCCGCCATGGCTGTCGACACCCACGTGTTCAGGGTAAGCAACCGTCTTGGCCTGACCGACAACTCAAAGACCCCGCTCGAGACGGAGCGCACGCTGCTGCGGCACATCCCCGAGGAGCTGGTATCGACAGCCCACCACTGGCTGATTCTCCACGGCCGCTACATCTGCAAAGCCCGCCGCCCTGACTGCCCCGCCTGCCCCCTGACCCCTTACTGCAAAACCTACAGCGGGCCCCGCGAGCCCGGCTCGCGGCACTGAACCGCCATCCGGCGGCCCCGCCCTCCCTCCGCTCAGCGCTCGCCCTCCCTCCGCTCAGCGCCCGGCGCCGTGCAGCCTTCCCCTCCCAGCGCCGTGCAGCCTTCCTTCTGTCTGCGTGTCCGTGCTCTTTCGCACGCGGTGCCTGCTTTGGCTGCCGGATGGCGGTTCAGTGCCGGCTGTCTGGCAGCCTGGAAGCGCGGTTTCATTCGCCTTTTCCTCACTTTTCTTCGCCCTCTGCTTGCTTTTTTCGCTTTTTTCGGCTATTTTTGCTTTGTATAGTGGTAATTGATTGTTTTTATGAGCGATAGCGGGTTTCGGTATCCTGTCAAGCCTAATCTTTTGAGGCGTAGCAAGTGGCATGATTATAAGGCCAGATCTATTTATATGATCACTTTGGTGAAGTCGCCGCATATTCCGGATCTGGCTTCGCTTGTCCATCCTTATCCTGATATCTACCGGACCGAACGGAGCGAGTCCGGGATGGTGGTGTCGCGCTTTCTCGAGTCGATGGCCCGGTTTCATGAGGCGCTCAATGTCTGGAAGTATGTGGTTATGCCGGATCATGTGCATTTCGAGCTGTTTGTGGAGCGGGAATTGCCAGTCGCTGTCGGGCAGTATATTGCTGATCTGAAGGGTGCGTGTACTGCTGCCTGGCGAGAGAAAACCGGTTGTGGCGAGCCTTTTTTCTCTTCCGGTTTCCATGACCGGATCGTGTCGCACCGCGGGCAGGCTTCTGTCTTGCGGAAATATATCGCGGACAATCCCCGCCGGCTATGGATAAAGCGTCATAATCCTGATTTTTTCACGTGTCGCCACCGGCTGTCGATTGCCGGATGCGAGTATGAGGCCATCGGAAACATTTTTCTTCTGAACGATATGGATATCAGGGCTGTCAGGATAAGCCGGCGCTTCCAGCCGGAGGAGCTGCATGATCGGAAAGTATGCTGGCTACGCACCATCGAGAACGGAGGTGTGCTCGTTTCTCCGTTCATAAGCGTTGCAGAGAAGCGGGTGCGCGACTATGCCATAGCCAACGACGGGCGATTGATTCTGATAGAGCAGAATGGGTTCGGGCCGCGCTACAAGCCGTCGGGCCAATATTTCGGACTTTGCGCGGAAGGACGGCTCCTGATGGTTGCGCCGGTTGAATACAGCACTTCTAAAATCGTGCTTTCGCGCGAGTGGTGCCTCAGGCACAATGAACTCTCCGAGCAGATAGAAGCCGGAAACTGGCGCCTGGCATAGGGGAATTATAGGGAAAGTTATAGAAAAAGTGTCTTGCAATGGGCGGAAAAGAGAGATACCGCCTCAAAAAAATGGGAATGACCTTCACAAGAAATCAAGGGAGATGAGATGAGGGAGATGGGGGAGAAGAGTAGAAGATGGGGGAGAGGATGGAGGAGAGCAGGATAGGATGACTGAAGCAATGGCAAGCCTATTCGGTGAGATAGGCTTTGTAGGACATGGCGTCGCGGCGTGGGGTGCGTCTGGTTTTGCGGGCCGTTTTTTTGCATATCAAGGCATCGATGCTGAAAAGGCCGGGACCGGTTATGGCTATTGTGGCGTATAGGAGTGCTGAGAAAATTGCCGTGTCGTCGATTGTACCGCCGATTGCGGCGAGCACCGCCTGGCGGCCGGCTATCACGGCTGCTGCTGCGGTTACCGGACGTGTCAGGAATCCGATTATTGCGGAGGCACCGGCCACTGTAGCCATTATTGCGGGGAGAGACATGTATCCTGTCGCGGTGCAGAGAGCAACGGCTATAAGGATGCTCCCGATCACAAAGCGGATGGCAAGCAGCTTCCGTGAAAAAGACTTGCCTGTGTTATTTCCGACTCCCAGGAGTACTGATACCAGAGGGAAAGTCCGGGGAGTGACAGAGGTGGAGGCCAGTATGCGGCGTCCCAGCGTACCCGGGGAGAGACCGGCCTCAAGCATGGATCCGAGAGTTTTATGTGCCGGATTCACGGAGATCACTTTCGCTCTATTCATAACTTAATGGATTATTAGCCGATTATACGACTTATAAACAATTAGGGAAGATGAATTGTTGCACCGGAAATAAAAAAATGAACCTTAAAAATTTCATAATTACAAATTATTTCTTAAATTCGCGATAGGAACGCAGGTAAGTCTCCGGTCGCTACGATGAAAAGAACAGGCAAACTATATTTCAGATACGGCACGATGGGTTCGGCAAAGACGGCCCTTCTGCTGACCACGGCATACAATTTCGAGGAGCGCGGCATTGCGTACAAGTGCTTCAAGCCGGTGATCGACACGCGCGACAAGAAGAACGTGATAAGAAGTCGCATAGGCATAGAGCGCGAATGCTCCTGGATCTATCCCGACAGCAATCTCTACGACATGATCAGGGATATAGCCCGGAATTCAGGTACGTTGCCGGAGTGGGTTCTTGTCGACGAGGCGCAGTTCCTGAGCGCAGTTCAGGTCGATGACCTTGCCCGTGCGGTGGATGATTTCGGTATCAATGTGATCTGTTACGGACTCCGTACCGATTTCCGCACAAACCTTTTCGAAGGGTCGCGCCGTCTCTTCGAGATTGCCGATACCATCGACGAGGTGAAATCCACCTGCACCTGCGGCCGCAAGACGATAGTCAACGCCCGGGTCAATTCGCGCGGCGAGATTATCACCGAAGGCGAGGTGGTGGAGATCGGCGGCAACGACAAGTATGTTGCTGTATGTCGCAACTGCTGGCGTAACAAGAAGATAGAGCAGATGCGCAACGGTCAGCTGCCGTTTGCGGCGGACGGTGAGGAGATTTGAGGGTTTTGAGGTGAGGGTTGGGGAAAGAGACTGATAAAGACTATTCGAATTAACAATTATACCATGAAAGAGGAACAGATAGACAGTATTATAAGGCTGATAAAGCGGGAGGTGGTTCCCGCTATCGGATGCACCGAGCCGGCGGCGGTTTCGCTGTGCGTGGCCAGAGCGACAGAGACTCTCGGGCGATGTCCCGAGAAGATATCGTTGAAACTCAGCGGAAACATCATCAAAAATGCCATGGGTGTAGGTATTCCCGGTACCGGTATGATCGGTCTGCCGATAGCGGTGGCTCTCGGGGCACTTGTAGGCAAGTCGGAATATGGTCTTGAGGTGTTGCGCGATGTCGACAGCGAGGCCATTGAGGCCGGCAAGCGGTATATCGCCGAGGACCGCATCCATATCGACCATCACAAGAATCCTCCATCCATCCTGCACATAGAGGTGGCTGTGGAGGCGGACGGCCACAAGGCATTCGCCGTCATTTCAGGCTCTCATACCAATTTCATCCGCATCGTGAAGGATGAGGAGGTTCTCTTTGAAAAGAGCTGCGACGAGGCTTCGGCAGGCGAAAGCGACGAGGAACTCACCGAGGCGATTGTCTATGAGTTCGCAACAACAGCTCCGATCGAGAAACTGCGTTTTATACTCGAATCGGCTACTATGAACCGTCATGCCGCCGAACTTGCGCTCAACAGTAATTTCGGCCACTGCCTCGGAAGCGTGCTCCGCAGCGACGGGCGCCGTATCTTCGGCGAGACCCCACTCGAAAGAATCATCTCCACCACTTCCGCCGCATGCGACGCCCGCATGGGAGGCGCGCCGGTGGCGGTGATGTCAAATTCCGGCTCCGGAAATCAGGGAATCACCACCACGCTTCCCGTGGCCTGCTATGCAGAGGAGATAGGGGCTGACGACGATACCCTCGCCCGCGCCCTTATCCTCAGTCATCTCACCAGCATCTACATCAAGCAGAGCCTCGGACGTCTTTCCGGCCTCTGCGGATGCGTCACCGCCTCGACCGGCGCGGCAGCCGGCGTGACATGGCTCATGGGTGGCGGCTACGATCAGGTATGCGCCGCGATCAAGAACATGGTGGCTAACCTTACCGGCATGATCTGTGACGGCGCCAAACCTGCCTGCTCGATGAAGATAGCTTCCGGAGTATCGACCGCGATGATGTCCGCCTTGCTTGCCGTGAACGGCAAGTGCGTCTCCTCGCAGGAGGGAATTGTCTGCGATGATATTGACACAACCATCCATAACCTCACCTCCATCGGCCGTGACGCGATGACCGAAACCGATCATCTCGTGCTCGACATAATGGTGAGCAAATAACTGCATCGAAAATGCGGAATGCGTGGAACCATACCATGCGTTCCGCGTTTTTATATTTGAACGAATCCAGATGAAAAAGAAAACCGTATCCCTTATTGCCCTCGCCGGCATCCTCCTTTCCTTCGGTTCATGCCGCAAGGAGAGCGGGCTGACAGTGAATTTTCCCTCTAAATTCGAGGGGAAAAGTGTGGAACTTATCAGTCTTCTCGACTCTGTGCGCGTGGACAGCGCGAAGGTGTCGGGAGGCGTGGCGCGTTTCAACGTGCCTTCCGTCGGCTCGCCGGTATTCATGCAGGTGACGGTCGACGGCCGTGTGCGGGCTTACTATGTGGCTGAGCCGGGCCATGCCGTGGCTGACACTTTGGGCAACATTACGGGAACGCCGCTCAACGACCGGCTGTCGGAACTGCTTGTCCAGCTGGATTCGGTGGAGAATCTCGATGATACGAAAGCATATACCGAATTTGTCGAGAGGAAATATAACGAGAACAAGGACAACGTGATAGGGGACTATCTCGGAGTGGAATGGCTCAAATGGGCCGCTCCGGAGCGAGTGGACAGCATGCTTGCCGCGGCTCCCGCCGGTTTCCGCTCCACCCGCCGCGTGAAATATTACGAAGCGTTTGCGCGTCACCGCGCCGCCACGGCCCCGGGCCGCAGGTTTATAGATTTCAAGGGAGAGACCGCGACCGGCGCCATGCAGAGTTTCTCATCGCTTGTGAAACCCGGACGGTACACGCTGGTAGATTTCTGGGCAAGCTGGTGCCCCTACTGCATCAAGGAACTTCCCGCCCTCGCGGAGCTACGCGAGAAATATGCCGCCAAAGGATTCGAGGTTGTAAGCGTGGCTGTGCGCGACACTCCTGAGGATACAAGGGCCATGGTGAAAAAGCGGGATATCAGCTGGCCTGTCCTGTACAACACGCAGAAGGTGCCATACGATATCTACGGCTTCACCGGGATCCCGCACCTTATGCTTATCGGTCCTGACGGCACAATCATCTCGCGCGGCGAAAGTCCCGCCATGATCGATGCGCGTCTCGAAAGACTGTTTCTCACGGAGAAGCCCGTCGAATAGCCGGGTCCTGCGATTGACAAATACCCTGACAATATAAAAACACACGACATATTATGGAAATCACAAAAGACTACGATAAAAGATCGCTCAATGCGCTGATACGTAAATCCATACTCGACAACTGGGACCGTATGGCCCTCACTGATATGGGAGGGATGAACTACCAGTACAAGGATGTGGCCCTATGGATAGAGAAGCTCCACATAATATTCGAGGAGGCCGGTGTCGGTAAGGGCGACAAGGTGGCTATATGCGGCAAGAACTCCTCCAACTGGGCAGTCGTGTTCCTTTCCTGCCTAACGGCGGGAGTGGTGGCGGTGCCTATTCTTCATGAGTTCAAGGCCGATACGATCCATCACCTTGTGAACCATTGCGACGCGAAACTCCTTTTTGTGGACGCCGCGATATGGGAGGACCTCGACGAGAGACTTCTTCCCGGTCTGACCGGTGCCATCTACATAAGTGAGTTTGGAATGCCTCTTTCCCGCAGCGAGAGGCTTACGAAAGCCAGAAACAATATAAACACCCTCTTCGGCAAGCGATACCCATACAGTTTCACAAAGGAGAATGTTGATTATTTCCATGACATGCCGGAAGACCTCGCCATCATCAACTACACGTCCGGATCCACCGGCATGTCGAAGGGCGTGATGCTTCCTTTCCTCAGCATCTGGAGCAATATCCGCTATTGTCTCGATAACCTCGGTTTTCTGAAGCCTGGGGACGGCATGGTCAACATGCTTCCGCTCGCTCATCTCTACGGCATGGTGATAGAGATGCTCAACCCGTTCTGCCACGGATGTCACTGCCACTTCCTGACCCGCGTACCGTCCCCGAAAATAATTCTCGGGGCATTTGCCGAGGTGAAGCCGAAAATGATCATCACTGTACCGCTGATTCTGGAGAAGATAATCCGCAACAAGGTATTTCCGATGCTCGAAAAACCTCTGATGAAGTTCCTGCTGAAGGTGCCGTTTCTCGACGACCGCCTTTTGGCAAAAGTCAAAGGGGGACTCATGGAGGCGTTCGGAGGCAATCTTGTCGAGATTATCGTGGGAGGGGCGCCGCTCAATTCAGAAGTGGAGTCCTTCCTTTACAAGATCGGGTTCCCGGTAACGGTAGGCTACGGCATGACCGAATGCGGGCCGCTTATCACCTACGCGCCGGCCTGGGAGTCGAAACCATGCACAGTGGGGCGCGTTGTGGACCGTATGGAAGTCCGCATCGATTCTGCCGATCCGTTGAATCTCCCCGGCAACATCCTTGTCAGGGGCGACAACGTGATGAAGGGCTATTACAAGAACGAAAAAGCCACAAGGGAGGTCTTCCCCGACAACTCTGGCTGGATGAACACCGGCGACATGGGACTCATCGACGAGGAGGGCTACGTCACCGTGTGCGGTCGCTCGAAGACAATGATTCTCGGAGCGTCGGGACAGAACATCTATCCGGAGGAGATCGAACAGAAACTCAACAATCTGCCGTACGTCAACGAATCTCTTGTGATAGATGACGGCGGCGCGCTTGTGGCTCTCGTGCATCCCGATTTCGATTCTGCCCGCGCTCAGAATATCGACCAGGAAAAACTTGCGCGCATAATGGACCAGAATCTCGCGCAACTCAACAGCGATATGCCTGCCTACAGCAAGGTGAAACGCATCAAGATCATGGAGGAGGAGTTCGAGAAGACTCCGAAGCGCTCCATCAAGCGCTTTCTGTACCAGCCATGACACATACATCCCTGCGAAAACAGCAGTCTTAAAAAGTATAAAAGAAGTCCGACCCACTCGTAAGGGGGTCGGATTTCTTTTGTGCGCGTGATAGGACTCGAACCTACACGACTCTCGTCACCAGATCCTAAGTCTGGCGCGGCTACCAATTACGCCACACGCGCTTGATTCGGCTGCAAAGTTAGCAAAAATATCCTTTGCAGCCAAAACTTTTTATCAGATAGTTCGGGTCACGGGCCATACAAAAGCGCGCAGACCGAGTTTCGGCTTGGCTTCGTCGAGGGCCTTTAGCCGGTCGAGAAGGGCCTGGAGTCTGTCGTCCTCCACCATTGCCAGCATCGCCTGGGCCATTGAGGGCCAGGCATGGGTGCCGTAATGCGGCACCCCTGTTTTCGAGCCGCGGCCCTGGACTTCGCCGAAACTGGTGAAGCCACGGCAGCTGGAGCGGTCGAGTGCGTCGATGATGTTCTCATGATGGGCCTGATCGTATGCTATGAATACTGCTTGCATATTATTATAGATTTTTGAGGGAGGGAAGGAGGCACGGGCCTCCTTCCCTCCGGTTGGTTATTTTACGGATGCCGGGTTCTGCATGAGACGGCGGTGCTTGCGTCGGAAGTTCTTCACACCGTTGCTTGCGAACACGCAGTAGAGCGTCGGAACGAAGAGGAGTGTGAGGATGGTGGAGAATGTCAGACCGCCGATCACGGCCACACCCATCGGACGCCACATTTCGGAGCCTTCGCCGCTACCTATCGCCATCGGCACCATGCCGAGGATGGTGGTCAGCGTGGTCATCACCACGGGGCGCAGACGCGAGCGACCTCCGTCGATCACGGCGCGGCGGATCGACATGCCCCGCTCGCGGTTCAGCGTGATGTAGTCGATGAGCACGATACCGTTCTTCACCACGATACCGATCAGCATGATTGCTCCGATCATCGACATGATGTTGAGCGTGTGGCCGGTGATCCAGAGGATGAGGAACACTCCGGAGAATGCGAACAGCAGCGATGTCATGATGATGCCGGGATATGTGAAGCTTTCGAACTGGGCAGCCATCACTATGTATACGAGCAGGATGATGAGCAGTCCGAGCGAGAGGAGGTCGGAGAATGAATCCTGCTGGTCCTCGTAGGAACCGGCAAGTTCTATCGATACTCCGGCCGGCAGGTGGATGTCGGCCATCTTTGCCTCGGTGGCGGTAACGATTTGACTCATGGGCACTCCGTCGACCACAGCCGACACGGTGATGAGACGCTCTCGGTCCTTACGCTCGATGGTGGGCGGCGTGAAGCGCTCCACAACCGTGCCGAGTTCCTTGAGCCGTACTCCCTGGCCGGAGGCGCCGTATATCACGATGTTCTCGATGTCGGAAATCTGCGTTCGGTTTTCGGGGGCATACATCACCTTGACGTCATATTCCTCACCGTCCTCGCGGTACTGTGTTGCCGTCGCTCCGTTGATACGGTTGCGCAGGTAGTAGGCGGCCGTCTGGAGGTTGATGCCGTACATGGATAGTTTCTCACGGTCGAAATCAACCTGATACTCGGGCTGGTAGTCGGAGCGGGAGATGCGTACGTCGGCAGTGCCGGGCACATCTCTCAGAATCTGTACGAGCATCCTTGCCACAGAATCGGTCTCCTCGAAGTCGTAGCCGTAGATCTCATAGTCGAGCGTGGACTGGCCTCCCATGCCGCCGCCGCCACCGCCGACATTCACCTGCACCTTGCGGAAGTCGGGGTACCGGTCGTTGATGTCCTTACGCATCAATGCCGCGATTTCCTGGATTCCCCGGTCGCGCGTGTCTGAGGGTGAGAGACGGATGTTCATGCTGATGATATGCGGACCGTTGTCGGAGAGCGAGGCGAACGTGTTGTCGGAGCTTGCCGGTCCCACGGTGTAGGAGCTTACCTCGATCTCGGGATATTTGGTGCGCCAGAGGCTGTCGAGCGAGGAGGTAACCTCCCGGGCGTATTCCACGCGGGAGCCGATCGGGAGCTGAAGTTCGACTCCGATGCGGGCGTTGTCCTGGGTGGGGAAGAACTCCGTGCCGACACCCTTCATCAGGAAGATCGAGCCGACGAAGATGCCGAGGCATACGAATATGGTCACCGTGCGGTGGCCCACCACCTTGCGGAGCAGCCGTGCATAGCCGTTGTCGAATGAGTCGAGTCCGCGGTTGATGTATTTGAAGAGTCCCTTGCTCGGTTTGCCGTCGTTGCGGAGACGGAGCCACTGCGAGCAGAGCATAGGTGTGAGCGAGAGCGCGCAGGTGGTGGAGATGATCATCATGATGGTCACCATCCATCCGAGCTGACGGAACATCACGCCGGTCATTCCGGTTACGAGAGTGAGCGGGAAGAACACCGCTATAAGCGTGAGCGTGGAGGCAATTACCGAGATGGCCACCTCGTTGGTGCCGTGGACTGCGGCCTGCTTCGGATGGGCTCCCCGTTCTATGTGGGTCGTGACGTTCTCAAGCACCACGATGGCGTCGTCCACCACCATGCCGATAGAAATCGAGAGGGCAGACAGCGAGATGATGTTCAGAGAGTTGCCGGTGGCATAGAGATAGATGAACGAGGCGATGAGCGACACCGGGATCGTGATCACGATGATGAGGGTGGCGCGCCAGCGTCCGAGGAAGAAGAACACCACAAGGGTAACGAAGAGGAGTGCGTAAAGCACGGTCTCCACCAGCGACGAGATTGTGTTGCGGATGTTGTCGGAAGTGTCGACTATCACTCCAAGCCGTATGTCGGAAGGGAGGTTTTTCTCCAGACGGGGTAGCATCTCCTTTACCTTGTCGGAGATCTGGACGGAGTTGGCACCGCTCTGCTTCTGGATCACGATGATGGCGCCCTCTTGTCCGTTGATGAATGACTGCTGGGTGCGTTCCTCGAGGCTGTCCTCCACGCGGGCCACGTCATCGAGATGTATGGTCTTTCCCTGGAAGGAGCCCACGGGGATGTCGCGGAGCTGGGAGGCGTCCTCGAACTCGCCCTGCACTCTGAGCGCGTAAGTGTTGGAACCGATGTCGAACGAGCCGCCGGGTACGTTGCGGTTTTCGGCTCCGATCACGCTCGAGAGCTGCTCCACCGACATGTTGTAGGCTTCGAGACGGTTAGGGTCGGCATACACATGGATCTCACGCTTGGGAGCGCCGGAGATCGACACTGTGCCGACACCGTCGATACGTGCCAGCGGATTGGCTATGTTCTCGTCGAGTATCTTGTAGAGTCCCGGGAGACTTTCCGACGCCTGCACCGACAGCAGGCAGATCGGAATCATATCGGTCGAGAACTTGAAGATGATGGGATTCTGCGAATCGTCGGGGAGCATCGATTCCACCATGTCCAGTTTGTCCCGGACATCGTTGGTGAGCGCGTCGATGTCGTATCCGTATTCGAATTCGAGAGTTATCACCGAAGTGTTCTCGCGCGATGTGGAGGAGATATGCTTGAGGTGCTCCACCGAGTTGAGTGCGTTCTCGAGAGGTTTGGTCACATTCTGCTCGATATCCTTCGCACTCGCTCCAGGGTACATCGTGATCACCATGATGGTGTTGGTGTCGATGTCCGGATAGAGGTCGATCGGAAGTTTCGTCAGAGAGAAGAGACCCAGAATGATCACTGTCACGAACACAAGGAGCGTGGTGATCGGGCGTTTTACCGCCGAACTGTATAGACTCATCTGAGTAAATTTTTTCCGGTTCCGCAGTCAGCGGGTCACGGATGGATTATGATACCGGTTTATTTAGCTATGTTCACTTTGGCTCCGTTGGAGAGGCGTGCCTGACCGTTGACCACCACCTGCGCTCCAGGCTCCACGCCGGAAATCAGCTCGTAACGGTCGCCGAGGCGCTGACCCAGTTCCACTTTGTTGTATTTTACTGTGCCGTCTTTCTGGTAGACATACACATAGTGGTTTCCGGAACCCTGCTGTTTCACCACAGCCTTGTCGGGCACCACAACATGGTCGGCTTTGCCGAGATTGAGGTGGACACGGCCGAACATGCCGGGAAGGATTTTGCCTCCGGGGTTGGGGAGGGAGATCTCCACCCCGAATGTGCGGGTGGCGGCGTCGACGGTCGGCATGATGAGCGACACATTCCCCTGGAATGTCTCGTCGCCGTAGGTGTCGAAAGTGACGGTGGCAGGCATGCCGCGGGTGATGCGCGGGAGTTCGCTTTCAGTGGCGTTGATCACGATCTTGACGGGATTGACGCGGGCCACGGTCAGAATCGGACTCTGTCCCGGCATGTCGCCCGGATCGTAGTTGCGTTTGGTCACCACTCCGGATATGGGAGAGGTGAGCACGGTGTTCTCGCGGGCGTTGCGGAGGGCACGCTCGGCCGTGGCAAGTGCGTTTCTGGCGTTGATGAGCTGGATCTCCATCTGGTCCACCTGCTGCTTGGTGCCGCCTCCTATCTTGTAGAGTTCGACGGTGCGGTTGTAGTTGACCTCGATGTTCTTGAGATTGGCCTTGGCGTTGTCCACCTGTGTTTCGTAGGAGAAGAGGCTTACATCATCGAGCACCACGAGGCGCTGGCCTTTGCTTACATTCTGACCTTCGTCCACAAGGATCTGCTTGATGCGGGTGGGAGAGGAGGATACTATGTTGTTGAACACTTCAGGTTCGACGGTTGCCGTGTACTGTGCGTCCTGGTTTACTGTTTCACTGTGGACGGTCTCGAGGCGTACGGTCGGGACGGTCTCCGACTGTGCTGTTGCCTCGGCTTTCTTCTTGTCTCCGTTGCATCCTGCGAGGACCAGAATGGCGAGAAGTGGGAAAATACACTGTTTTTTCATGAGTGGATTTTATTGAGTGGGTCTTATTTTGCGGTATTGTAGCGGGAGATTCCGAGAGCGTCCTCGCGTCCGAGGAGCGTGTCGAGTTCGCTTGTCGATACGAGATAATTGTAGATGGCCTGCAGGTAGGCAAGCTGTGCCGATGTATTGGCGAGTTCGGCATCGCGGAGGTTGAGATATGAGGCCGCTCCTATCTCGAAGCTTTTCTGCATTATTTCGTTGGCTTTGGCGGCCTGGCGCACACCCTCCTCGCTGGAGGCTATCTGGCGCACCTCCTTGTCGATGTTATCGAGGGCGAGGCGCACCTGCATCCTCAGAGAACTTTCCACGTTCTCACGGTTTAGTTGCAGTTCCTTATACTGGATTTCAGCCTGTTTCACCGCGTTGAGGCGTCCGAATCCGTTGAAGACGGGTACCTGAAGAGCCAGCGAGACAGTGGAGTAGGGGTTGAACTGCTGGTTGCGGAAGGCGTTGCCCGAACTCATCGCGTTCCAGTTCATGTTGTAGGAGGCGGCGAGCGAGGGAATCCATGCGAACTTCTTGAGGGTGACGTTCTGCCTGAGGAGTTTGTCCTGGATGGCGAGGGTGCGCATGGTGTTGTTGTTGTCAAGCGAGGTGCCGGAAGCGCCGAGCGAATAGCCGTACATCTCGCGCTGCATGTCGCGGAGAGTCACGTCGGGACGGATTTCCACCGAATCGTCCATTCCCATCAGCACCTTCAGCTGAAGGGCGCATTGGCGGATGGCGATGTCTGCCTGCAGGAGTTCCGGCTCGAGGTTTTTGACGGCTACCGAAGTGCGGAGCACATCATATTCGGAGGCGGTGCCTGCGTCGAACTGTTTCCTGAAGATGTCGGCGTTGGTGAGGGCCACGTCGTAGTTGGCGCGGACCACATCGCGCGAGGCAATCGCGAGCAGCCATGAATAATAGGCCTTGTTCACGTTGTTGACCATGTCGAGTCGTGAGCCGCGGGCTTCCTCAAGAGAGGCCATGATCTGCGTGTCGCTGATCTGGATGGCTTTCCAGAGCGAGGCGTTCACCAGAGGCATTGCGGCACTGAAACCGAAGGTCCATACGTTGTCGGTACCCATCTTGAACTGCTGAGACTGTCCTCCCATATTCATTGAGACAGTCTGCAGCTCGATGGCGCGCTGGTATGCCCCCTGGAAGTCGATGGAGGGGTAGAGGCTGCCCGTGGTTTCGCGGCGGGCGTAAACCATACGCTTCACTTCCAGGTCGGCCACCTTGATGGTGGGGTTCTCACTGAGTGCTATCTCCACGCATCTGGCGCGGGAGAGTGAGAGCGTGTCCTGCCTGGCGGCGGCTGTTCCGGCGAAGAGGAGCGTCGTCAGCAGGGCGGTGAGAAATCTCGTTGATGATGTCATAATGCTGTTTTAATTTTATCTCTGTTTATTGCGGTACAGGTTCTGTCTGTAAGATGTCGTTGTCGGAATCGTCGGCCGGGTGGTGCGGGGAGACGAATTTCGGGCTGATCCTGTCGAGGCATTCCATACCCTTGGGCGAAGCGATGCTCCGGAGGAAGCCTATGCCGATAGTGCCGAGAGCTTCCCCGATGCTGATGCCGGCGGGAAAAAATTCCTCCATACGTTTGAGGCTTTCCATCTGGACCCGCACCATCTCTATAGTGACCGGATAGTTGACGTCGGGACGGAACACACCCTGGCGCACGCCGGCGCGGCATGCCTCAATCATGTATTTCGAAAAATGGGCGGACTCTTCATATTTGTCGCGGAGAGTGTGATAGCGCACATCCATGTCGAAGAAGAATTTCGCGTTGATGTCGCGCATTAAATCGATGTGGAAGAGAAACACATTTGCGATGGCCTCCATCATGTTGGTGGTCTTCTCCATTATTTCCCTGATCTTCGCTCCGTGGCGGGTGCGGTTGTCAACTATCACTTCCGATAGCATCTCGTCCTTGCTCCCGAATATCTCGTAGAGGGTGCGCTTCGACATCCCCAGTCGTTGCGCCACATAGTCCATTGTGGTCGCTTTGGGACCTTTCCGGATGACTATGGCGAAAATCGCGGCCATAAGCCTGTCGTATTGTTCTTTAGATAAATCTGTCTTCTGCATCTTGCGGATACTGTCGGTGACTGCTCCCTGCCTCGTTCTATCGCCGTGTTCTTGCCGACTATTTTTAATATAAATAAGGAGTGTGCCGGCAGAATCAGGCGGGTGCGGATTTGGGTTGCAAAATTACTAAGAAAACTTAAAAACGCAAAATGATTTTTGAGTTTTTAAGTTTTGTTTTTTCTTCCAGGTCAGTTTTCTCTATTCAGTTTTTCTTTTGCCACGTACGATCCACTTTTTTCTGTCTGAAGGGCTTTTAAAGAATATTTGCATATTTTAATCATATATTTTTTGGAAAATTGAAAACAATTATGTTACTTTGCATCCCAAAGGGACTCGCGGGGTAGTATATGTTTG
>DERZ01000048.1 GCA_002361155.1 Porphyromonadaceae bacterium UBA3327
TTCGAATCCGACAAGAGGCTCGAAGATAGGCAACCGCTGGAGTCGTCGTGAGATGCGCCGGCGGGGATAGTTTAAGAGAGAATATTTTCATAATTTTGTTTTGGCGGTGTGTTTAGGGATAAACGCGCCGTTTTTTCATGCCAGAACATAAAAACATACAGGATATGGTCATATACAACTGCACTTTTATGATGCTCAGGGAGAAAGAGGGTGAATTCCTGGACTGGTTCCGCGCCGGAGCTGGAGTCCTGACTGCGCCGGAAGGACCCGGAGGGGGAAGCCGTATAGGTTTTGTTCCGTGCAATCCGCGTCTGTCGGCGCTTGTAAGCGCCGGCGGCGTATCCCGCGATGAAGCCGACGCCCACAGCGTGGCGTTCCAGGTGGAATTCGCCGACGAGGCGCAGGCGCTGAGATGGGCCGACGCGCGTCTCGGCACGTTGTGTGCGCGATTTGCCGAGAAATTCGGTCCCGAGGCCATGACTTTCTCCTCGATATTCAGATGCATTGACTTGTAACGGAGAATGGTAATGGATTACGAGCGGATAATAATGGGCATTGACCCCGGAACTAACGTGATGGGTTACGGGGTTCTCGGCATAAACGGCAAAAAGATCGATGTGGTCGTGATGGGAGTGATCGAACTGAACCGTTTCGAGAGTCATTACAAAAGGCTGCACCGTATCTTCGAGCGTGTCACCGGGCTTGCCGAGCAGTATCTTCCCGACGAGGTGGCGCTCGAGGCTCCATTTTTCGGCAAGAATGTGCAGTCGATGCTTAAGCTCGGAAGGGCTCAGGGTGTGGCGATGGCCGCCGTGCTATGCCGCGACATCCCGATAGCCGAATATGCTCCCAGGCTGATAAAAATGGCCGTCACCGGCAACGGGCAGGCTTCCAAGGAGCAGGTGGCCAACATGCTGCGTCATCTCCTTGACATTCCTGAAGACCGCATCCCGAAGATGCTTGATGCCACCGACGCTCTTGCAGTAGCTCTGACACACTACTACGAAACGGGCAAGCCGTCGGTGGCCAAAGGTCCTTCCTCGTGGAAGGATTTTCTTGCCAGAAACCCGGACCGGATAGCGAAACGCCGCGAGTAATTGACACTTTTTAGTTAAATATGTCTGATTATTGAAAAAAACTCTTTATTTTTGTAAACTAACCCCGAATTCAGGAGGTTTCGAATACAATACTTATCCAAAAACATGGACAGATACCAGGAAACAATAAACGCGAGCCGGGTGACGGAAGATGACGCTTTCGTGGCCCGGGAAGTAGAGAGAATCAAGGAGACGGCATCGGACTATGGCCGCCCCGAAGTATATAAATTCCTTTTCAATTCAATCGACCTGACCACGCTCAGTTCGGAGGACTGCGAGCGCAGCGTGGCCCGCTTCACAACCCGCGTCAATGACTTTGACAGCGACTATCCGCAGTACGGGCATGTGGCCGCCATCTGCGTCTACAGCAATTTTGCGGAGGTAGTGAAGAACCATCTCGATGTGGAGGGCGTGGACGTGTGTGTGGTGGCGGGATGCTTTCCCTCGAGCCAGACATTCACAGCTGTCAAGGTGGCTGATGTGGCTCTCGCCGTAGAGGCTGGCGCGCAGGAGGTGGACATCGTGCTTCCGCTCGGAATGTTTCTCGACGGCGACTACGAGACTCTCTGCGACGAGATAATCGAGTTGCGTCACACGGCCCGCAGGGCGAAACTCAAGGTGATTCTCGAGACCGGCGCGCTGAAGACCGCCGCCAACATCAAGAAGGCTTCCATCCTCGCCATGCACTGCGAGGCCGATTTCATCAAGACCTCCACGGGCAAGATCTATCCCGGGGCCTCGCACGAGGCGGCCTACGTGATGTGTCAGTGCATCAAGGAATATTACGAGAAGACAGGACGCAAAGTAGGCTTCAAGGCCGCTGGTGGAGTGCGTTCCACCGAGGACGCGCTTGTATATTACGCCATTGTCAGGGATGTGCTCGGCGACGAATGGCTCACTACTGACCTCTTCCGTCTCGGAGCGAGCAGCCTGGCAAACAATATGCTTGGCTCGCTCGAAGGCAGGGAAGTGAAATATTTCTGATGTCTCCCCAACGTATGACCAGATGAAAACGGAAAAACTATTTTCGGTCATGGCCGCCCTCATTCTCGGGGTGGCCTTGTCCATGCCCTCCGCCGCGGAGGCGCAGAAGAAATACGCCACATACGGCGTGGCTTTCTACAACCTGGAAAATCTTTTCGATACCATCAACAACAACGGCAAGTACGATCTGGAGTTTTCGCCCAGAGGTTCCCGCAAATGGGACAGCAAGAAATACTGGAGCAAGATCAGGAATCTGTCGTACGCAATCTCGCAGATGACCACTAAGACCACCCCGGAGGGACCGGCGGTGATCGGACTGAGCGAAATAGAGAACAGGAGCGTGCTGGAGGACCTTGTGGCGGCGGAATCCATCCGCGACAGGGGCTATAAGATCGTGCACCATGACTCGCCCGACGCGCGCGGCGTGGATGTGAGCCTCATCTACAATCCCAAATTCTTCAGAGTGCTTCAGGTGACCAACCATCCGCTCCGAATCGAGAAGCTGCCCTCCTTCCGCACGCGTGACCAGATGTGCGTTGTGGGGCTGATGGGAACCAAGTCTACAGGCTATTCACGAGTGGCGGTGATAGTGAACCACTGGCCATCTCGCCGCGGAGGTCAGGCCGAGAGCAGCTGGCTCCGCGAGGCGGCGGCCGATCTTTCCCGAAGCATTGCCGATTCGCTCTACAGGATTGACCCCGACATCGGCGTGATCGTGATGGGAGACCTCAACGACGACCCCTTCGACAAGAGCGTGTCCGTGTCGCTCGGCGCTTCGAAAAACATGGCCGACGCAGCCACCTCGGGCTTCTACAATCCTTTCTGGGAGAAACTCGACCGTGGTATCGGCTCCTATATCTACCGGGGAGGATGGAACCTCTTCGACCAGATTGTGGTCAACCGGAACATCGTGGACGGAACTTGCGGACTCAAATTCCTCGGTGCCGAGGTCCTCAACAAGAAATTCCTGATACAGAGCAGCGGCCAGTATGCCGGCTATCCCCTCCGGACATTCTCTTCCGGGGCATGGACCAACGGATACTCCGACCACTTCCCGACGGAGATATTCCTTATTCAGGAAGTAGACAGAAAACAGCAGTAACAAAGAAGAAATCATAAAGCTATGCGAATAAAACTGACACTAATTATGACGCTTTGCCTCGCGCTGCAGTCGCTTGCCGCGACGGGGCTGAAGGGAAAGCTGGTCGACGCGCAGACGGGTGCTCCCGTGACCGACGCCAATATCCTGCTTGCCGACCAGGCGATATTCGTGACAAGCGGCTCCGACGGTGTGTTCACCATCTCCAAAGCCGCTCCCGGCAAGGATGTTCTCGAGGTGATCGCCTCAGGATATGAAGACGCCTACATCGATGTCGACATCCATGACGGAATGGTCAGGAATCTCGGGGACATCAGACTGACTCCTTCCGCGTTCGACCAGGCCACCGCAGACTCCGAGGCGTTTCTCTTCGACGAGGAGGAGGTGCTCGACGACGAGGGTCTCGGCCAGAGCATCGGCACCATCCAGGGAGCCACCGACGACGTCTATTACCAGACTGCCAACTACGACTTCTCGATAGCCCGCTTCCGATTCCGCGGTTATGAACAGAACTGGCAGGCTGGCTACGTGAACGGTTTCCGCTACAACGACGCAATGCGCGGCCGCTTCAATTACTCTATGTTCGGCGGAATGACATCCTCCGCATTCCGCAACCGCACCACCGACATCGGTCTCGCCTCGTCGGGCTACGGATTCGGCGACCTCGGCGGAGCGAGCAACTACACCACCTACGCATCCGAATATGCCCCGGGCTGGAAAGGAAACGTATCCTATACCAACTCCAACTACATGCTGCGCGCCATGATGCAGTATGCCACAGGACTCAACAGGCACGGATGGGCATTTACGATGTCGATTATAGGACGGTATGCCCCCGAGGGTGTGATCGAGGGTACGTTCTATAACTCTTTCGGTTATTTCCTCTCGCTCCAGAAGGTGTTCAACGACAAGCACTCCCTCAACATCTCCACATGGGGTGCGCCTACGCAGCGCGCCACCAACGCCGCCTCCACCCAGGAGGCCTACGACCTCGCCGGCTCGAATCTCTACAACCCCAGCTGGGGTTTCCTCGACGGTAAGAAAAAGAGCGCGCGGATCGTGGAGAGTTTCGATCCCTCGGCTCTTATCAACTGGATATGGAAGCCGCAGATGGGTACCGTGGTCAACACCGGCGTAGGGTTCCGTTCGAACAACTATTCCAGCTCGGCGCTCAACTGGTACCAGGCCAACGATCCGCGTCCCGATTATTACCGCCAGCTGCCGTCCTACTTCAAGCCAACCGTCTCCGAGGAGGAAAACCCCGAGCTATATCTGGCACAGATGGAGCAGATGGAGAGTGTGGCCGAATGGTGGGGAGGCGATCAGGCCCACCGGCAGATCGACTGGAACCGCATCTATCAGACCAACCTGATGAACAGTCTGCAGTATGACCGCGATCCCGAACTGCGCGGCCAGTCGAGCTACATTCTTGAGAACCGTCATTCCAACTTCAATGCATGGATGTTCAACTCCTACATCGACCATCGTCTCAACGACTGGATGACCATGCAGGCCGGCATCAGCTTCACCTATACCGACGCCCACTACTACAAGACCGTGCGGAATCTGCTCGGCGGCGAGTTCTGGCGAGACGTCGACAATTTCTCCGAACGCGACTTTGCCGGAAACACCGAGATAATGCAGAACGATATCCGTTATCCCGACCGTAAGGTCTATGAGGGTGACGTGTTCGGATACGACTACAACATCCGGAACATCAACGCCCGCGCCTGGGTGCAGAACCAGATCGAGACCCGCCACTGGAACGTGTTCTACGGCCTTGAGCTGAGCTACACCAACTTCATGCGTTACGGAAGGATGCAGAACGGCCGCGCACCCGAGAACTCCCTCGGCAACGGTTTGCGCCACACTTTTGACAACGCCGCCATCAAGGCCGGAGCCACCTACAAGCTTGACGGACGCAACTATTTCACCGGTCATTTCGCGTACGGCACCCGTGCCCCGCAGCCTCAGGACTCATACATCTCTCCGAGAACCAAAGACACTCCGGTGCATAATCTCGGCAGCGAACGTTTCCTTTCCGCCGATCTCAGCTACACATGGGTATATTCGCGGTTCCGCGGAAGCGTCACCGGATTCTACACCCACATCTGGAACGGCATGAAGCGCACCGGATTCTATGACTACGATCTCAAGGCCATGATGAATTACGCGCTCTCAGGCGTGGAGACACGCTACACAGGTGTTGAGGTAGGCCTCGAGTACAAGATTCTGAGCAATCTCTCCGTATCGGCCGCCGGAACCTTCTCCCGTTACAATTACATGAACAACCCGACCGGAACACGCAGTTACGAGAACGGCTCGCGTGATGATGTCACCCGCGATGTCTATCTGCGCGGATTCCATGTCGGAGGCACCCCGCAGCAGGTATATTCGATGGCTGTGAACTACAACATCAGGCAGTGGTTCTTCGAGGTAAACGCTCAGTGGTTCGGCGACAACTGGTTCGAACTCGCGCCCACACGCCATGAGGAAATGCCGGGACTGTGGAAGTTCTGCACCTCTGAGGAAGAGTACATACAGAAGCGAAAAGAGATAGCGCACCAGGAGAAACTCAATACCGCATGGGTGATGAACCTCTCCATAGGAAAGGTGATCTATACCAAGTTCGGTTCCGTCAATTTCAACCTCTCCGTCAACAACCTTCTCAACAACCGCAACATCCAGACCGGCGGATGGCAGGAGGGTAAATTCGATTATACCAACTACGATGTGAAGAAATATCCCAACAAGATATATTACGCACAGGGAATACGGGTCTTTTTCAACGTAGGCATTCGTTTCTAAGGGAAGTGTCACTTAATAACTGTAAAAAATGAAGAAAATAATAAATATCCTGATGCTTGCGGTGATACTCGCCACGGGTCTCACCTCCTGCGTCGACTATGAATATCCACCCGTACCGCAGCCGGAGGGAGGACGTGTCGGCACCGGTGCCTGGGACGACCCGATGACGGCATATCAGCTCCGTATCGGCAGTGTCAACGACGGACAGCCCGCTCCCTGGGTGACCGGCTACATCGTGGGGTGGATAGATACCGAGGTCGGTTTCTCTGTAAGCGAGGCCTCCTGCAAGTTCACCGCTCCCGCCACCGTGCCGAGCAATCTGCTCATCTCGATGAACCCCAAGGAGACGGACTGGACGAAGTGCGCGACGGTGCAGCTCCCGAGCGGGGCGGTGCGCAGGGCGCTCAATCTTATGGACCATCCCGAGAACCTCGGCGCGCTGGTGACGATGCGCGGCACGGCCGGCAGCAAGTACATGGGGGCCTACGGACTCCGCAGCGTGAGCAATTTCAACTGGGGTGACAAAGGCATAGACACCGGCGAGGAGCCCGACCCCGGCGTTCAGGGAGGTACCGTGGTATATCAGGGCCTTGCCGAGGACGCGGCTGAAATCGACTGGACGTTCGAGAACGTCACCCTCGGCCAGGGTCTCAGCTACGTATGGAGCTGGAAGGAATACAACGGCGCGCATTACCTCAATGCGAGTGCCTACGCCGGCGGCTCGTCGAAAGAAAGCCTTTCGTACGCTGTGTCGCCTGTAATCTCGCTTGAAGGCTGGACCAAGGCGCAGGTTTCCTTCAAACATGCCGCCAAGTTCCAGACCACTCTCCGCCAGCTCTGCGGATTTGCCGTCCGTGTGGCCGGCACCGCAGAATGGACTGAGGTGAAGATCCCCGTATGGCCCGAAGCCGGCAGCTGGTCGTTTGCCGACAGCGGGGTGCTCGATCTTTCCGCGTTCGACGGCAAGAAGGTGCAGCTGGCGTTCAAGTACGCCTCCTCTGCCGATGGAGCCGACACCTGGGAGATCAAGGCTGTGAAACTCACCGGTGTCAAGGCGAAGTAATTTAACCGAAAACATAAATTTTCCGCAAGCATGTGGAACTTGAATAATTTCAGGCTATGAAAAAGTTGAAATCCATATATCTCGGGATTGCGGCGCTTGCCGCTGCGGGACTCGGAGGATGCCAGGCCGACATGACCACCCCCGAACTCGTCATCCCAGAGGCGAAACTGGTGCCGAACACCACCATCGCCGAACTCAAGGCCCTCTACTCCGACCCGACCAATACGAGTCCTGTCGGACTGAAGGATGAGGCCTCGGGCGAACACTTCATAATACATGGCCGGGTGGTGAGCAGCGACGCCTCCGGCAATATCTACAAGTCGCTCGTGATTCAGGACGAGACCGCCGCTCTGGCGTTCTCTATCAACCAGAGCTCGCTTTACATTGAAAACCGCCTCGGCCAGGACGTGGTTGTCGACATGACTGGCCTCTATATGGGCTATTACCGCGGTCTGCAGCAGGTGGGATGGCCCGGAACTCCATACGACGGACTCCCGCAGCTCGGTTTCATGGCAATCAATTTCTGGGACGAGCATGCCGAGCTCAACGGCCTCCCCGACCCGGAGTTCAGGACCATTGAAATCGATGACCCTCGTCCCGCCGACAGCGGATACATGATTGCTGTCGACAACTTCGCCCAGCTGCCTGCCTCCGGCGCCGCGCTTCAGGGAATGCAGAGCCAGCTGGTGGAGCTGCGCAACGTCTCGTTTGTCGACGGAGGGAAGGCCTCTTTCGCTCCCTATCAGGAGAGCGTGAGCCGTACGCTCCGTGACGCCAACGGTGCCGAAATGGATGTCAGAAACTCCGGATACTCCAATTTCTATACCGACATTCTCCCCGAAGGTACAGGCTCCGTACGCGGTATCCTTTCCTATTACGGCGACTCCTATCAGCTTATCCTGCGCGACCGCAACGACGTGCGCATCTCCGACAAGGGTGAGAAGGAAGAGCCGTTCACTGTGTCCGATGTCCTCGACGAGTCGTTCCGGGGCATGAGCGGATGGGTGAGCGGTTACATAGTCGGTTCGGTCAGGCTCGGTGTGAATGAAGTGAAGGATGCCGCCGACGTGATCCTCTCCGACAAGGCGGAAATGGACAACAACCTGCTCATAGCGGCTTCTCCCGACGAGAAGGACTGGCAGAAGATGGTGGTTGTCGAGCTCCCGCAGGGAACAGACTTCCGTACCTACGCCAACCTTGTGGACAATCCCGCAGTCTATGGCAAGAGCATTCTTGTCAACGGCACGTTATCCACGTTCCTCGGCATGCCGGGTGTGACACGCGTATCCGGCTCGCTCGACAGTTTCGAGATAGACGGCAACAGCATCACTCCCGAGCCGCCTGTACCTCCCGCTCCGGGCGAGGTCCCCGCTCCGAAAGGTGACGGTACGGAGGCCAGTCCATATAACATCGGGGCGGTTCTCGCCGCCACCTCTACTGTGGCCGACGTCTGGGTGGAGGGATACGTAGCCGGATTCGTAGCCGACAGCGACATGAACAGTTCCGCTGTCTGGAGCGACAGACCGGCAGCCGGATCCTCCTCGAACAACTATGCCAACAGTTCCAATGTGATTCTTTCCGAGAAACCTGCGGCTGAGGCGGGTATCGCCAATTCGGTGCCGGCCGGCCTTAACAATGCCGTCAAGAGTCAGCTCGGTCTGAAGAACAATCCTCAGGCCTTTGGCCGGAAAGTAAGGGTGAGGGGTACGCTGTCGAGTTATCTCGGCGTGCGTGGAATCACCAAGATTTCGGAAGTTAAATTCATCGACTGATACCTCAATGCCCGGAACCGGATTCCCCGGTTTCCGGGCATTATTTTTAACATGCGGGATATGATCCTGTCAAACGTGAGATTATGAAAAAACTTTACTTGATTGTGCTGTTGGTCCTGGCGGGTCAGTATGCTTTTGCCGGGTATACCAAAGGATATTACGACAGGCTGGAGGGGCAGAGCAAGGAGCAGCTCAAGCGGGCTGCCAAGGAGAGTGTGGCCCGGCATCAGACTCTTCCTTACTATGATCTGCCCAACTATTGGCAGTATTCCGATGTGTATCCCGACCTGGTCGACGGACTGAAGCGGTGGTGGGACATGTATTCCAGCGAACTTTACCTGATTCAGGAGGGGATGACCGGGAAACAGAGTTTCTCCCAGAACAGGATGCAGCGTGAGCATGCCGTGCCCAAGTCGTGGTGGAAACAGAACGGCAGTGTGGAGTACACTCCGGCATATTCCGACATGTGGAACCTCTATCCGTCGGACGGTGCGGCCAATCAGGCGAAGCTGAATTATCCTTTCGGAGTCACTTCTAATCCGCGTTACAACAACGGCGTGACCAAGGTCGGGCCGGCAAATGTGGGCTTCGGCGGCGGCAGTGCCAATGTCTTTGAGCCGGCCGACGAGTACAAGGGTGACTTCGCCCGTGCCTGTTTCTATATGGCGACGGTCTATGACGACATCCACTGGGTGATAAATTACATGTTCTCCAAGGAGTCTTATCCCACGCTCATGCCATGGGCAATAGAGATGCTGCTGCACTGGAGCCGGATGGATCCAGTCAGCCAGAAAGAGATAGACCGTAACAACTATGTGGAGCAATACCAGGGTAACAGAAATCCGTTCGTCGATTTTCCGCAGCTCTGCGAGTATATATGGGGTTCGCGTGCCGGACAGCGATTTTATGCCCGGGAGCAGGATGACATCGACCCGACCCCGCCTGTCACCGGCGACCCGGTCATTACCGCGCCGGTAAATGGAGAGAGTCTCGATTTCGGCCAGGTGGTGGTGAACCATGCCGGAACCCGCACACTGCAGATCAAGGGGAGCAATCTGACGAGTCCCTTGTCGGTGAGGGTAGTGGGTCAGGACAAGAAGTATTTCATTCCTGAGGTCTCCTCCATTCCGGCGGCGACTATGAATCAGAACGGCGGCTATCTGCTGAACATCACCTATATGCCTGGACGTGAGGGTCCGCATGAGGCAAGTCTCGCTCTCTATGACGGCGGAATTCCGGGAAGCATTGCCGTCAATCTCACCGGCGAGGGCGTGATGATGCCGGATCTGCCTCCGCTCACGGCTCTTGAGCCGGTCGACGTGTCCGGAAACCGTTATACCGCCCGGTGGGAGCCTGCGCAGGGGGAGGCCGATTACTACATCCTGACCAGGGTGAGGCATACTCCGGGCAATGAAGAGACGGAAACCTACGAGACCGGCGAGACGAGTTTTACATTCACTGACCGCGACCCGGACATCGCTGAAAGCTATATGGTGGCGTATTCGCGTTACGGCATATCGTCGATCGACTCCAATGTGATATATGTGGCGTCAGGCGCCGGTATCGACGCAATCCGGCAGGAGGCTCCCTTCAGGGTGATTGTAACCGACGGAGGGTTCTCCATCATGCGCGCCGACGGCCAGACCGGTTCTTTCCGTGTCACCGACCTTTCCGGCCTGACAGTGATAGAGGAAGGTGATGCCGCCGACGGTGCCGAATATTGTCTCGACCCGGGAATCTACATCCTGACTTCCGGTAATTTCCGTCCTGTCAAAATCGTAGTCCGATAGTGGCTGCGGAAGCGAATCTGGCAACATATAAGAGGGCGGCCCGACGGGCCG
>DERZ01000042.1 GCA_002361155.1 Porphyromonadaceae bacterium UBA3327
CTTATCCCGAACTCGCGTTATCAGTATCAGTCCCGATATGAATCTCCGTTTGGGTCGGATTGCTGTCGTTCCCTTTTGCGTTGATCCTGAAGCGATAGATTCCCGCTTTATCCGATTTAAGCGGCGGAGTAATCAGCCAGTCATCGGCCTTCCCTTTAGGATAGAACTGTATGTTGTTCCCGGACCATGAGCTTTCCTTGAACTCCCATTTGCCGGTTGCCTCCGAACCTGCGGCTTTCCCGGTTGTAAAGAAAAGATCGAAGTCCTCTTTCGACATGGTCTTGATATCCGGATCCCAGGGTAGCGGAGCGGCGGCAATCGGACCTACAAAACCGCATTGCGTCTGTTCCTTCACACTCATCGCTCCATTCACCTTGACAGCCACCTCATACGAGTGGTAGCCCCCGGTAAGTCCGGTCGATTCAGTATCTGTCCAGCTTGTCGCCGTACCGTCGAGCGTGGCTACAGGTTCTTCGTTTCCGTCGCGGTAGACATAGACGTTATCTATCGAATATCCTTCAGACAGAGGCTGTCCGTCGCTGTCCACGGCAGGAAGCATCCATGAAACAAAAACTTCCATTGCCTTCCCGGCATCCGGCACAGCTGTAAGTCCGGTAACTTTGCCAGGAGCGAACACATTTTCAAGAACCTCAAAACCTGTTACTTGCGAGCTGTATTTATTGATGTCTGAACCTTCCCAGATACCGAAATACCAATCTCCCGACTCTTCAGGCGTAACGATGAATATCTGGGTGTTCCATTTATCATAATCGGTATCACCTTCCGCTTTGTCAAACAGAATTTTTCCTGCCTTCAACACGTCTGGAGTGTCATGGATAGCCATGAAAATTTTAACGATTTCCTGTTTGTGGATGTTGCAGCGAATCTTGACTTTGTATTCCTTGCCGCCTTCCAGCGAAACGGCGGGTGAAATCAGCCAGTCATCGGCGGCATGTCGGGTGTCCCAGTTGTATTTCATCACCTTGTCGGTATCATATCCTGTTTCGTCGGAAGTCGTTTTGACTTCCCAGGCATTGCTGCCTTCCACCACATTGATTATTTTCCATGCGGAATCATCGGCAATTGGGGTGGAATAAGGAACGGGTACTCCCGCCTGCATCGTCTGCGCCAATGCCATGCATGCCATTATTATTGTAATCTTTTTCATACGCATATATGTTTTGTTGATATTGTTTTGTGTACGGTTTTGTGCCGCTGAAAAGCGGCACAAAACCGTCTTGATTTATCTTACAGCGATTTTCACTCCGTTCACCACATAGATGCCCGGAACAAGTCTCAGGGTTTCGACATCTGTGCGGATACGGCCTCTGAACACTGTAAGCCCAGCCGCGTTGCACACCGTCACATCCTTATCCGCGAATCCTTTCAGCATGATTCCGCCTGAAACCGGCACAACTTTACCGCCGCAGTCTCCTACTGTCTCGATGCCGGTGCCCGGGAATTTGGCGACCTTCACGTTGTCTATCGCGAGCAGACCGGTGGAGGACGGGTAATAGACATTGAAGAAAAGCTGAATCCAGGATGCCTTGGTAAATTCCTGAGGGAATATGAAAACAAGTGTCTTCATCACACCGTCGTCACCTTTGGAGATACGGCCGATCTCGACTTCGTTGTCAATGCCTTCGCAAAGTCCGGTGATGGTAAGGTCCGGTGTGTTTGCGTTGATGAACGCATCAATCGAAAGTTCCAGATATCCCTCTTCGGTTCCTGCCGCGAATGCCGGCATTCCCATCAGTCCGCGTGTGTTTGCCTCTTTCGGCTTTCCTACAAGACAGTTGCCGGTACCGGAGGGAATCACGTTTTCTGTTGGCCATACCCACCAGTTTGCCGAATAGTCATTCTCAGGCTGATATTTCACCCAGGGAGTGTATTTGAAATTATCCGATCCGTTTTCGAAATCTTCGTCAAACGGCATTTCGTACGGTGTTCCGAGAAGAACTTCGCCACCCGACATCTGGTCGCCGTGTCCGGCCACGTTCTCGGCCATAACAACAAGGGTATGGACATTTTGCATTCCGTCTTCGGCCACGTAGGTGAATTCAGTGACGCCTTTCGCAGTCTCGCCAACTTTCTTCCATTCCATCTCGTAGAATGACTGGACGGCTTCATATATTGTGTACCAGGTTGTTGCTGGATCTACATATCCTTCTGAAAGTCCTTGTGATGGAACTTCCCACGTCATCTTCACCGAGAGCATGTCGTCGGCAATTGCAAAATCGAGATTCTCCACCATGTCTGGCACTACAACTCCGGTATATACCTCGATTTTCGTAGGTGTTCCGGTCGTTGAACCTATTGAAGTGGTGACGGTGATTACATTTTGTCCTTGGCTGGTGGCCACTTTCAAACTCTGTGCGGAACCCGGAGCGCCAGTCACGCTCTTTGTCTCGGCCCCCGCCACGGTGGCGGTGACTTCCGGAGCAGTTATCGGTTTGCCGAAATATGTCAGTTCGGGCATTCTGAAAGTCACGGTGGCGTTCAGTGCGCCTTTATCTCCGCGTACGGCGGAAAGTTCGGTGACGGCAGCGGGAGAGTCAGTGCCTATTTCAGATTTCGTTATCTTTATATCCTTGACGTTGATGCCGGTTTCCACTCCAATTTCATATTTGAGAGAAGTCGCGTGAAAGGCTATGTACCATGTTCCGGCTTCGGGAACGGAGAACACCTCCTTTGTCATGGAGTATTCCGACAGCGGCTCATACGTGTCGACGAGCACTGTTGTCATTGCTTCCGGGTTTGCCTCGCGGCCTATCAGTATCTGCAGCTTCTCGCGGCCGGTTTCAGGCATGTTCCGTTTTGCGGTGTATTCAAGCGAATATACCGCGGAGGCTTCGGGAAATTCTATCGGGGCGAGAATCACCCAGTCATCGCCGCCATCCTTGGAGAGGGCCCACATGGATTCCATATAGCCGTCGCGGACTTTCCAGCTGTAGCTGTCGCCGTCCATGTCGAATGTCTGCATCATCTCGAATTGCTCCCTGGAGGGAATAAGGTCTACCGGAAGCGTCAGCGGTTTGCCGGCGAGCTGGCGGTTGGATACCGCCGGCTCGGAGGAAAGATTTCCCGCTTTGGCTGTTACTTCGGCTGTGTACCATTCCAGAGGCTTGTTGATAGGGAGGATTCCTCTCATTTCCGTGGCAGATGTCTCTCCTTTCGACTCTCCGTTGAGTGTCACGGCATATTTCACAGCCGCGGCATCGACATAACCTCCGTTCACACCCGTTGTGACAGCATCCCAGAAGAGTCCATCCTGCGTCAATCTTGCGTTGGCAGGAGCGAGCGGTGTATCGAATCCGATATATCTGTTTTCGAATGCCTTTTCGCTCTTTGCCTTTCCGGCCGTAACCGTCACCGCAAACGTGTGCATTCCCTGACTGACATTCAAGATCTCCACCGTCTGTTTCGACCCGGCACCGCTACTTCCGCTTTTATACGCCATGTCGTCGAGCTTTACTTCCCAGTCGAGGTTGCCCGCCAGCGCGGCGCCGTCCACATCTTCCGATGGAAGCGTGAAACTCAGAGTGCCCGACAGGTTCCCTTTTGGGAAAGAAATTGCATCGATTATCGGCTTGGCCGGCTGCCCCGTCACTTCCACGGCATCGGTGCAGACATATACGGAGAATTGCTCTTCGTTGGTATATGTGCGTACGGTCTTTGATGTTCTTGTGACCACATCGAGAGTGACGAGCGAGGATTTCAAGCTCTCCTCTCCCTCGTATTTGTTCCAGTAGAACACGTTTTCCTTCGGAGCGTAAACAAGTCCGGTGACATAATCCCAGTTCACATCAGATGCAGAGGGAACTTTCATTACATTGGTCTGGATTCCCGTGATATCCACCGTAACGAGATTATGGTTGTAATCTTTGGTTATACCGTAAATTTTACCGTCTGCCGGGTTGAACGTGATCGAGATGAAGGCATCCTCATCGGAGGCCGACGTGACAAATTCTATGGCAGTCGGATCGGAAGCAGGAGCCTTCAGGAAGCCTTTCTCGCCCGAGGCCATACGGCCGTAGCCGTATATGTATCCGTCATCCTCGTTGAGAGTGGCCGTTTCGAACCGGTTGCCGTTCACCTCCATTTCCTGCTGCGAAAGCAGACGTCCGGTTGCGAAATCGATTTCCTCATAAATGCGTCCTCGCACCGTCATGCCATATTTGTCCTCTGCATAGCCACATAGTTTGCCGTCCTTGAGCCAGCCTGCTGTCATCGCGTATGCGTCAGGTCTTGCGAATTTTAGAATAGCCCCCGATTTTGTGATTTCATATACACCATCACGGGCATCGTCATCCCATGAATAGACAAGCACGCCGTAGATGGATGAACCTCCGGCGGTGACCCGCTCCGGAAGCGGATCCGGCGACCCGGAACTGCCCGCGAACGATGCCGCGGCAGAGAGCAGTGTCGCTGCTGTGAGCGAACCGCATATCCCAAATTTCTGTAATCTGTTCATATTCTGTAAATTTAGTTGGTTTTTAGGCTGTATGATCCGGCCCTTGCTATTATGATCCCTTCAGGAACGGGAATCCGTTGGATGTCGCTTTCGATCACGCCAGTTGAAAGCATTATGCCGGAGGACGAAAATATGCAGTAGGTCTCTCCCTGCAGTCCTTTGAACAGCATCTCTTTCCCGGAGTGATATATGCCGGCTTCGCTGTCAGAAGATATTTCGGTGACACCGGATTTATTTCCGGCTATCTCCAGCGATTCTATGCCAAGCACGCCCTCTTCTGTCGGGAATGTCGCTTCTAAGTAAAGCTGTATCCAGCCTTGGTTATCCCATTCTTCGGGAAGTGTTACGATAACTTTTTCCAGAGTCGAAGACGATTTCATTTCGGTGATCTTCTCTGCGGAATCCATACCGGGGCGGAGTCCGTAGATTGTCGCCGGCACTGAATTCGGGCCACCGTAAAGTTCAAGAGTGAAACGGATATCGGTCACACCGGATGTCGAAAAGCGGGGGATTCCCAGTCTTCCGGAAGTCCCTGGTTCAGAAGGAGTGCAGATTATGCCGTTGCCTTTTCCTCCGGACATGAATTGGGAAAGTGGACCGAAGCCCCAGTCTGTCTTTCCGTTGCCGGTGGAATATATGATCCATGGATTTATGGCCGGACCAGCATTTGATTCGAAATCTTCATTCAGAGGCAGTTTGTAGGGAGGCCCCATTATGTCCTGAACCGTCGCTATCCGTCCGCAGTCGCCGATACTGTTGCAAGGCAGCACTCCAAGCTGCACGTAATCCTGCGGTTCGTCGTCGGGAAAATTGAATGTATATGTCAGAGCCGCTGTCTCATCTACAAGTTGCCACCCGCTTGCCGCTCCGGAACTGTTGTAACGGTAAATCTGATACGTTATTCCCTTCGGGTCGAGGTCTCCGCCGTGAGCTCCCGTCACCGGAGCTGTCCAGCTGATGTCGAGCGACATCATGTCGGATGAGAGTGTGCAGGTGATGTTTTCAACCGGAGCGGGAACATCTGCGCCGGTGTATACGTCGACGGAAACATCCGGTCCGATATGGATACCGTCTGACACGCTTACCATAAGAGAATTCATACCCGATTCGGTAGAGACCACTGTACAGACATTCTCCCCGGGGAGTCCTGCCACGGTGGCCGTAGCGGTTCCGCTTTTCACAGTAGCCGTCAGTGTAGAGGAGGCGGGAATCGGATCGCCTCCCATAGTGCGGACTGGCATTGTGAAAGAAACCATCGCGGAGAGAGCGCCACTGACTGGTGTCGCATCAAGCCCGGTCACAGCAGCTGGAGAAGAAGGGACAATCTCTGTTTCTGAGATCTTTATGTTTTTAACCGAGATTCCGTACTGTTCCGGAAGCGATGCGGTGTGGAAGCCGATGTAGCCGGTCGCGGCGTGTGGAATTTTGAAGTAGTCTCCATACTCAATATACCCTTTTTTGTTTCCGGGATTGAATTTTTCCACGATATTTACCGTCATCGCCTCCGGCGCGGGGAATTCGCCGTACCAGACGGCGAGCCGTTCTCCATTGTAACCGTCGAGAGCCGGTGAAGCAGAGAATGTCAGTTTGTAAAGAACCTCTGGATCCGGGAATTCGATAGCCGGCATAAAGACCCAGTCGTCCATCGGTCCGGATTCGCTGTAGTCAGATTGCAGCGCGCCCTCTTCTGCATTGTAGAACCATCCGAATGTGTCGCCGTTCACATCGGCTGTGGTCATCACCGAAATCTGGTATGCGGTTGGTTCTATCTCCACGTCGAGCTGCAGGGCTCTCCCTGCCACTACCGGATTGGATGCCGCACGCTTCGACACAAGCGACCCGCAGACTGCCTCGACTTCGGCCGTGTATCTGGTAAGCGCCGTATTCTGAGGCAACGCCACCGGCATGGAGGTCTCCCGGGTACTCCCCTCGAACGCCCCGTTGAGATATACCTTATACAGCACCGGTTCATCCCCGATATACCCTCCGTGTTCACCCGTGATGACGGATTCCCATTTTACAAGTTCCGGTGTCAGACTCACACCGGCGGGAGAGGCAGGGATATCCAGGCCCGTGAATAATTTCCTTGCCGCGCTTTCCGAAGCGGGTCCTGCGGCACCTCCCGGCAATACCTCGGCGACAGTGAATGTGAACAGATGTTCGGACTGCGGTAGATTCAAGTATTTCACGGTAACTTCCGACCCTGGAAGAGCTGTGCCGGAATCCGCCCTGGCACCATCCACGTAGGCCGTCCATGCAAGTTCTCCTGTCAAGGCTTCCTTGCCTTCGGTGACGTCAGGAAGGCGCCATGTCACTGTTCCGCTGACGTTCCCTTCCGAAAAAGTATCGGACACGTATTGCGGAATTGCCGGTGCCTCGCTGTTTACCGCTTCGTCGGTTGTAGTAAAGAACATGAATTGCTCGGCATTTTCATATTCATATATCTGGGTAAATGTCCGATTGCGCGTATCTATCTTGTACAGCGAGGAGACTTCCGTCATGTAGCCGGGGGCCTTGATTATTCCGTTCCAATAGAATTTGTCCTCTTTGGGTGCGTAGCACAAACCGGTTATATATCGTTGCGCATATTTGTTGAGAGCCATCACTTTCCGTTGTACCCCAAGTGGCGACACCGTAACCAGATCGTTGTTGCCGTTGACACCGTATAGTTGTTTGTCGCGCGGATTCCATGTCATTGCCGCGCAAATATCATTCTCCTCATTTACGGGAAGTTTCTTTATATATTCCACATCGAACGGTCTGTCGCCGTGGGATTTCATGAAGAACCATTGCCCGGTAGAATCGAATCCGTATCCATAGACCATATTCTCGTCGGAATTGTATGCACATATCTCATAGCAACCTTGTCTGGCATCCTGATCCTGGAACATATACACCTCGCCGGTGGTGAAATCGAACTCGACGTAGATTACCGAGACGAGTTCGTTGAGATAGTAATACGGAATGAATCCGCACACTCTGTCACCGCGTTTCCAGCCCGTGTGGAGCGAGATAGTGGCGTCAGCATAAATCGGATCATCCCAGCATACCGCTATCCCGTCCGGGCCAAGCCTGCAGAATTCCGCCTTGAAATCGGAAGAATCAGAATAACCGAGATACCCGTAGAGCGACGTGGGTTCCGTGGTTGCTGTAAGCGCTGAAACTGATGCGGTATCAAAAGCGGCGAGAATCAGCAATACAGATAAAAATAAATGCGTTCTGTCCATGGTTTATTAAAATTTATTCCATCGTGCTGTCGATGAAAAGTGCACTGCAAAATAAGTTGACTTTGGCAAAATATCAAAATAAATTCGCTTTTTCAATGTGTCAGATTAAGAAATAAACACATTTTGCGGCAAATTGTCATATATGATGTTGGTTTTTTGGGGGATGCCATATCAATACTATTATTATAGATATTAGAAAGTTATGCGCCAACTCCTGATGTCGACTTCGATATGACTTATATATGCGCCTGTTCGCTGCGATTTGTGGCATATTATTTGGCGTACGGTGCTTTTTTCGCTATATTTGTCGCTGATTCGTCATGAAGATAACCGGTTATACATCAAAAACACTAAAGATGGCCTTTGCTGTGCTGCTCGCTGTAGTGGCGTGTGGGATTGCCTTTATGGCTTGCCGCGGTGGCAGAGACCCCGGTGACGGTCGGAATTATCGCGACCTCATTTCAAAACCGGTGAAGGAACTGGTGGATTCCGGTCGTGCTCTGATGTTCGCCGGAAAGAATGACAGCGCCTATATATTGTATCTTGCGGCAATCAATCTTTATTCAGACAAAATGTCGGAAGAAGAAAAGAAATTGTGCGAGCTGGCATGCAACAATGCCGGGCACATCTCCTCTTGCTATTTTCACAATTATCCCCAGGCCTACTCTCATCTTCTGAAGGCTCTCGAGATTGCCGAACAGATTGATTACAGGTATGCGTATCCATACATACACGCAAATCTGGGAAACCTCCTGTGCTACACCGGACGGTGGGAAGATGGAATGGCGCATCAGGTGAAATCGATCGAAGCCGCATGTGCCATGGGCGACACAGCCATGTATCTCGGAGGCATAGCCAATCTCGCCATAGAGTCGATGCTTATGGGGAAGGCCGGGGAGTATAAGAAAACTCTCAATGAATTTCCCCGTATCAAAGGGGAGGGAGACCTGTTCGAAAATGCCTGGTTGCTCTGCACTGCCGCACGCCATCAGATGGCCGGCGAATGGAGTCTGGCTGGTGGTTGTTTCCGCAATCTGGTCCGGTATGACAGCTGCGGAATAGCCGATCCCGAGCGACTTGTCTTTTTCCGGCAGTATCTGCTCGCCCGGCAGGAGAAAAGGCTTGGAAATACCCGCCGCGCCCTCGCCATCCTTGACAGCATTGCCAGACAGCCGTTGAATTCGCCAGAACTGAAATGCTATCTTTATGAAGATCTTGCGGATTTAAATAAAAAAGCGGGTAATCTTGCTCCGGCAGCTGAATGGAAGCTTAAGTTTGTGGATATAAAGGATTCGTTGATTTCCGATAACAAACAACGCACCATCTACAATCTGCAACGCCGTTTCGATGAACGCGAAATCAACTACCGGATGGAACTTCTCATGCAGGAACGCAGAAATCTGGTGCGGACAATATGGATAGTGTCGGTTTTCTCGGCAGTGGTTGTTATTCTTCTTGTGGCTGCGTTCATTCTGCGGCGGAATACAATCCGGGCGGAGAGGAATGTGTTCGCTGCAAACCAGCAGATTCTAAAGGAAGAGGATCTTGCCCGCGAAGAACACAACGATGAGGAATTGCGCGGCGATATCGAGCTGGTGAGAAGTTTCTTCGAAAAATCGGAGGAAATCTATACTCCTGATTTTAATATTGAAAAAATGGCCGCGTCTCTCGGAATCCCGGCCCGTCGCGTCTCGAAAGCAATCAACAAAGGCTTGTCACAGAATTTCTCCACGGCTTTACAGACTTTCAGGATAAGGGAAGCTTGCCGACGGCTTTCCCCCAGATCCGAAGGCTTCTCCAATTATACTATCGAGGCAGTGGCCGAATCTGTAGGTTTCCGTTCCCGCTCCAATTTCCACAGCATTTTCAAGAAAATTACGGGCCTCACTCCCTCCCAGTACCAGAAACTGGCCCGGAAAGAGAATGTCTGACCGCATCCGGTCGGTGGGTGACTGCAACAAATGTGGCGGTCTGTGTGTTGAAGAGTTGATGAAGCTGAATGATATTTTACTGACGCTCTGTGTTATGGTGATGACTCTCTTTGGCGGCGTATCGTGCGTCAGGGACGGAAACGCCGCCACTTCATCTGTAACACATTCTGAACAGGACTCAATTTCTATGAATATGAAAGAGATTTTCTTTGCCGGAGGGTGCTTTTGGGGCACCGAACATTTCTTTTCCAAAGTGTATGGCGTGACGCGGACCGAAGCCGGTTATGCCGACAGTCGTGTGCCCGATCCCTCTTATCGCCAGGTCTGCACCGGGCAGACGGGCGCCGCCGAGACGGTCAAGGTTACGTATGATCCCGATTCTGTGTCGTTGCCATTCCTGATCGATTTGTATCTTAAGACAGTAGACCCCACTTCCGTCAACAGGCAGGGCAACGATACAGGCACACAGTACCGTACCGGCATATACTATACAGACCTCTCGGACCGTGATATTATCTCGGGTCGTATCGGCCGTCTGGAGAGGGAACTGGGGCGCCGCGTGGCAATCGAGGTCAAGGAGCTGGAGAATTTCTATCCCGCCGAAGACTATCATCAGGAATACCTCTACAAGAATCCCGGAGGATACTGCCATATCAATCCTTCTCTCTTCCGGGAGGCAGCTGAGGCCCGTGATCCTTCGGTCAGAGCGTTCCGCAAGGTATATGCCCGTCCCTCGGACGCCGAACTCCGCCGGCGACTCACTCCGGAACAATATGCCGTGACGCAGCATGCGGCCACCGAGCGTCCCTTCTCCAATAAATACGACCACGAATTCAGGAGCGGAATTTACGTGGACATTACTACCGGTCAGCCGCTATTTGTCTCTACCGACAAATTCGACTCCGGTTGCGGATGGCCTGCCTTCAGCAAGCCGATCAGTCAGGATGCCGTGACGGAACATGCCGACAATTCCCACGGGATGCGTCGCATTGAGGTCCGCTCCAAAGATGGCGACGCCCATCTGGGACACGTGTTCAACGACGGACCGCGCGAGAGCGGCGGCATGCGGTACTGTATCAACAGCGCCTCACTCCGTTTTATCCCCGAAGAGGACATGTCTCGTGAAGGCTACGCCGAATACCTCCCGCTGCTCCGTCGCAGTCCGGACAAATAAATGGCAGGTTGGAAAACTTCCGTTTTCCAACCTGCTCGATTCTATGCCGGAAATATGTATATTCCCGTAAAAGATCACTTATTTTATCACGGTCTTGCTGCTTCCGGAGCCTTTGCGCACTATCACCACATCTCCTTTTGCGGGAACGGCGATGCGTACGCCCTGAAGACTGTAGAATTCCGTCTCCGTGTCAGTCACATCTTCAATGGTATCGATTCCTGTGTTCAATCCTCTCGTGCCTGTGACCGCGTTGCTGTAGGATGATTCTCCCTTGTCGTAGAGGCTGGTCACATGATAGGTGTTCTCGACCCCGTCGGTGGCTTCCGTGTCGGAGTGTGCGGTTGTCCCGGCCGGAAGAGTGGCGATAAGTTCATGGTTGCGGTAGATGTTGTAGCCGGTGTGTACCGCCGGTTCGGTTATTGCAGTGAAGCTGAACGCGTCGAAAAGAAGCGCGTCGCCGCTCATGCTGCCGTTGAAATGGATTGCGAACCGTTTTGCAGCTGCAGGAAGCTCATAGACGCATTCCGCCCAATCGCCGTTTGTCGCAATTTTCGAGGCAAGATTCTGGAATCCTTCCGGTTCGGCGCTTCCGTCCGACCAGAGTATCTCGAACGTGTTTGTGGCACTGTAGCTATATGATGTCCTTGTGAAGAACCTTATTTCCGACCCTCCTTTAATCATCGGGGAAACAATCCAGTTGTCGGTGGTGCCTCCGTAGGAATATGAAGGAGTCATGGCAAGGCATTTTTCTCCGTTATATGCGGTTACCGACGGATCCCATGAGTAATTGCCGGAGAAGTTACCGATCACCATTGCCGCAAACTTCGAGTTGCTGTTGAAGTTGTCAAGGCCTTTCTGGGCGATTCCGTCCGCATCGATGAAGACCCATCCGTTTAGGGGTTCGGTGGTACCGTTTTCCCATGTCTCGAAACTTTCGGTTACGGGACTCGTCACGGGATCCGGGGATACCTCGGGGGCGGTCCAGCTGAGGTTCACACCTGACTGTGTTGACTCCGCTGTCAGTCCGGTCGCTACGGCAAGGTCGTTAATGGCCACGGCAACTGCAAATTCCGTCACGTTGTCTGTGGCATCCATGTCGTTATCCATATCAAGCGTCGCGCGTAAGCAGACATCTTTGCCGGCATATTTCGGAAGAGCCGTGAAGGGAAGTGCAAGCACGGTCTCCCCGCCGGGAGCGAGCCGCACTCCTTCTGTTGCCGACACTTCATTGTCATCCGCGTAAAGAATCACGGTATAGTCGCTTTCGCTGTTCACGCCTTTGTTGGTGACAGTGACCGGAATGGTAATCTCTTCGCCGATCTCGACACTGTATGCCGTAGGTGTCCCGCTTATGGCGAGATTATGGTCGAGATAGCTGAGAATGGTGATGTTGTCAAGGAAGATCTTGTTGTATGAGCCTGCCCCGGTCCCTTTGAGGATGAGCTGCGTATTGCCGGTCAGGGCGCTTTCGGGAATGTCGTATGAGAATTCGGTCCAGCCTTCTTTTTCTCCCGATTTCAGGGAAACCGGTTCGCCGATAAAGCTCTCCGTTCCACCGGAAATGAATCCCGGCTGGATGTAAGGTTCAGAGTATGCGTCCGGCTGGATGTAGACCCAGAATTTAAGTCTGGGGTTGACGATTGACGAGAGGTCGAGAAGCGGGGAATAAAGTTTCAGCTCCTTTCCCGCGTCATGGGCGAAGGAGAGGCATCCGTTGTCGTTGTCCTGAGGATTGATTGCCGGATAGCTGTTGCCTGCCGATGGCATCCATTTGTTCTTTGTATCCCCTTCGACGGTCCATCCGCTGTTGTCGTAGGAGTAATTGGAGAAAGACTCTCTGAATTCCCCTTCGAGTGGTTTCCCCACAAGATATGTGGGGGAGGCGTATGCTTCCGACTGGTTGTTGCCCAGAAGTGCCGTCACTGAAAACGAGAATGCCGATTGTCCTTCCTCAGGTATTTCGGCTGTATACGTGACGGTGGTTTTGTCTGTCCTGTCGGCGATTGTCGTCGAACCGCATTTCACCGTGTAGCGTACGCCTGCGGGGAAGAACAGGGCTGTGGCGCTTGTGGCCTCCGTAACCGCATCCCAGCTGAGCGTGAAGACGTTGTCCTGTTGGGTGGCCTTGAAACCATCAGGTTTCTTCGGAGTGCCGAACGTCGGTGCCGAGTCTGCTTTCGCAGCCACGCTCTCTACGCCTCCGGCTGTGCAGGTCACAGTGTAGGTGACGCGCTGTGTGGAGGCATCCACGTCGGTATAGACCACTGTGGCGCCAGGAAGGGCGCTTATGGTGGCCGCAGTCTCGTTGTCGGAGCGGAGAATGTTGACTGCTACGGGTGATGTGCCGAGCGATGAGCCTCCGACAGTATGTGTGGGCAACGTTATGTCGAGGGAGGCGCTCAGCTTGTCGCCCTGCACCGCGAACGACGGTCCGCTTACTGCCGGAGCTTCCGGTATTGATGCGCCGATTCCTTCCGACACCTTGAACTCATCGAAATAGAAAGTACCCTGGTCGGCAACTCCCGTGAGGTGCAGTCCGAGATACCAGTCGCCGTCGGAGGGAACAGTTATCTTCCGCGTTACTTTCTCGAAGGAGCCGGACGTGTAGCCATATTCCGTCTGTGCGGCCACAGAAGTGACCATAGCTGCAGTCTCTGGAACGGTACCGGCCTTCCATTCCACATTATAGGTCTTTCCCGAATCGGGAATCCTGTACATGTAGGACAGCTCATATACCATTCCTGCCTTGAGGATAAGAGCGGGAGAGAAGAGCCAGTCGTCGGCACCGCTGTCGGGCGTGCCTACATAATATATACCCTTGGAATAGTTGTATCCTCCCCCGAAGTTGAGGTTGGCCTTTATCTTGTTGCCGTCGTTGTTTGCGTCGTATGCCGTGAATCTGCCGAGTCCTTCCTCGAAAGATTCGGAGAAGGGCGGCGTGAAGGAGGCCTGTCCCATCGCTGCCATGGCCATTGCGAGTGCCGGTGCGATCAATAATGTTTGTTTCATCATACTGTTTGAGGTTTTGGATTGTCAAGGGGTGTGCCGTGCGCACCTTTCAGTGTGGTCGGCACACCCCTTTGTAATGGTCTTGTGTCAGTAATTATCTTACGATTGCCTTCAGCACGCGGTTGCCTGCCTTCACCATATAGATGCCGGGCTGAACAGCCACGCGGACGTAATCGCCTGCTTCCCCGTTGAATATAACGATGCCGTTTATGTCGCATACCGTCACCTCGCATCCCGCATACAGGACTTCGATCGCGCCTTCAGTCACGTTGATCCTCATAAGGTCGCCTGCAATTCCCTCCACTGAGGAGTAATCGACGAGGGCGTTGTTGGAAAGGCAGGACTCTCCCTTGTCGAAGATGGCGGTGACATTGTAGAGAGACGGCCCCTCTGAGGCGGATTTCGGGTCGGAGTCGATATACTCGTTTTCTTCAACTATGCCGGCATTGATCTTCGTGCCGTCGCGATAGATGTTGTAGCCCCTGAATTCAAGGACGTCGGCGCTGGCGCTCTCGTATGTCACCTCATCAATGAGCAGGGCGTATGTGATCTCCGACACGCAGTTGATGGCAAAGTATCTCGCGTCCTCGGGAAGCGTGAACTCATAGCGGGTCCATTCCGATGCGGGGACTACGTTGACTTTGCCGATAGGCTTGAAATCGGCTATTTTCACTTCGTCGCCGCTGGAGTAACAGAAGAAGAACTTGTCGAGGCCGTAGTAGTCTACGACGCTGCGGGCCATGAAGGTGACAGTAGAGCCCCCCTTCACTTCGGGAGAGATCAGCCAGTCATCGTTGTTGCGCTCGGCTGCGGCGAAGCAGACTGCCATCTGGTTGCCGAGATATGGGGTCCAGAGGTCACCCTTCATATTGATTGCGGACGGGTTGAACACCTGGAAAGCCATCTGATAGCCGGCGTTTGGATATTGGTAGTCGCCCGTCTCCGAGTCACTGCTCGAGATGGTGTAAGTGAGGCTGCCGTCACCATCGAAGAGCGACCAGGAACCGAAGTTGGTGATTGTGAAGGCCTCGTACGATTCGAAGCCATCCGTTACCGTACCTCCCTTGGTCATGTCGGGTTCGCTCCAGGTGAGCAGCACCTTGCCGTCGCTCATGTTTCCTTTCAGGTCTGTCACCTTGGGGAGGTCATTACCGGGAATCTGCACGGCTATGGCCTCGGAAACATTGTTGCTTGCGTCAGCGTCGGCGCCGAAGACGATCTTTGCCTGGTAGCTGTAGTTTTTGCCGGCTTCCGTGATGGTTGGGGTGAGGGGGAACATGAATGTCATCGACTTGGCGAATGCCAGTTCTGACTCCGGTTCCATGCTCGCCACCTTCTCGCCGTCGCGGTAAAGCTCGATGCTGAAGTCATCCGTGGGGAGGATGCCGTTGTTGAATACTGTTACCTCGGCATTGCGGGTGGAGTTGACGGCAATCATCGAGGGGAGCCTGAAGCTTTCAAGCATGAGGTCATTGTCAGGCGTATCGTGCACGGTAATGTTGTCGACGTGCATGTCATAGCTTATGTAGTTGTGTGTGCGGAAGGCGATCTGGAAGTCCTTTGATCCCACGGCTTCCTTGAGAGACAGGTCGTAGCGGTACCAGCCGTTTCCGTTGATAAGCAGGATTGGTTTCTCCGTAAGGGCCTTGAATTCTCCGTCGATGTATGTCTCGACGGTCATGGTCTCGTTCTCGGTGGAGAAGCCGTTCTCTGTATCGGGATTGTAATAATGGTAGAACCAGAATGAGAGCACGGGATTCTTAAGGCCGGAGACATTGATCTTCGGGGAGATCATGCGTGCCTCCACGTTGATGTAGTCTGTGTATGCAACGAGCATTCCCCCGTCCTTGTCCTGAGGCTCGGGCTTGGGACCGCGGTCCTTGTCGTTGGGATTGTGTCTGAAGCTGAAGTATCGGCCGTAGAAACCGTTGTCGTAGGGCGAGGGGTTGATTAGGGAGATCATCCAGTCGCGTGTGGAGGTGCCTTTGCCTCCTGCAAATGATTCGGCAAATTCATTCTGGTAAGCTTTTCCATAGGTGATGAAGCCCGATACGGAACCATCGCTCATTCCGGCCGAGTTGGTGGCCTGTACGATGTAGAACATGTTGCGCTGTCCGTCGGATGTGTCGATCTTGTCGTCGGTGAATTCGGTTCCGGACACTCCGTCGGCTACCACCCTGCCGGAGTTGTCGGTGATGCGGTAGGTCACAGGCTCATAGGATATCCTGCCGCCGTTGACTCCTGCTTCGGAGGCTTTCCATGTGATCCGGGCCTTGATGCCGTCGCCGGTTGTGTGGGTGACTTCGGTCACAGCCACCGGAATGTCGAGACCGGCATATATTTCGGCGGTCACCGGGTTGCCGGCTCCGTGGGAATTGGAACAGAGCAGCGTGTAGGTGGTCATTCCTGCGGGAACACCGGTGTCGGTGAAGGAGAATTCCTTGCCGGGTGTCAGATTGTCGGATGCTGTCAAGGTTTTGACTGTCACGTCACCGCGGGAGACCTTGATTTCTGTCAGGTCTGTGAGTGTCTTGTTGAAAAGGTCGGTGGATGGAGCGTTGAATCTGATGTTTACCTCCGATGGAACCTCGCCAGGGGTCACCTGCAGGTCTGTCACGGCGCCGGGAGCCGACATTGACACGCCGTCCTCCACTGCCACATCGTCAAGCCAGAGCCAGAACTGTCCCTTCTGGGTCACGGCATGGAAGCCGATGTAATAGTTGCCGCTTTCGGGAACGTCAAACACGATCTCGCGTTCCTCGAACTGCTGGTTCGGTGAAACGATGTCAGTGCGTGGCATAAGTGTCTTCGTGAAGCTTTCAGGGGAATATCCTTTGCCGATCTTCACTTCAAGTGTCTCCGGATAGATACGTCCTCCCTGCGCCTTGAAGCGGAGGCGGTATGTGCGTCCCGCCTCAAGCTTGAATCCGGGAGTGATCAGCCAGTCATCGCCGGGAAGGAGAGTGTGGTATTTGTAGGCGGCACACTTCTTTTCCTCGTACCATCCCCATATTCCCTCGTCGGGACGGGATTTGTCTTTGTTGTTGTCGCGCACCACGAAAGTCTTGTAGTCGTTCATGGTGTCGAATGTCTGCAGGTATGGTATGGGTGTGGGCTGTCCCATTTCGATTTCTTCGGTCTGTGCAGTAGCTCCTTCTATATTGCGGTAGCATGCCGTGATTTCATACCAGTAGCGGCGCATCAGGTCGGCGGGTACGTTGTCGGTATAGCTTGTGCCCGTTTCCTCTTCGGTGAGGACACGGTTGTCGGGCTGGCGCACGATACGGTAATATGTGAGTGCGGGATTGATGCTTCCTCCATGTTCTCCTTCGGTCGGGACCTCCCATGTGAGCTTGACCCGGGAATCGGAAATTTTCTCCACACGGAGGTCGGATACTGCGGCCGGACCGTCGGCGCCGACATAGAAGTCGAGTCGTACGCGTTCAGATTTTCCTACGGATGGATGGGTCGCCACGAGTTCCGCATAATGTGAACCCTGTTCAAGAGAGAACTGGCGGCTTGTGGTGGCGCCCGGAGCCATGGGTAGCGCGAAGTTGAGGGTTCCGTCAATATATCCTGTCACGGTCACGTCTCCCGAAAGGGGAGTGCCGTCGATAGCCGTGGATGGAGCGGTGAAGGTGATGTTTCCTTCGAGTGAGGCTCCTTCGAATTCGGCTTTCAGTCCGGTCACGGGCTTGAGCAGCGTGATGTTGTCGGCTCTGGGTATATATAGAGAGGACATCGATTCGTTGTCGGGATAGAGCGAGATCAGGCTTGCCGCGCCGGTAGTCGTGTCGATCTGGTAGAGTCCTGAAAGCTGGGTGCCGCGTTCGTTGGTGCTCCAATAGAGTTTGCCTGTCTCGAAGTCGAAGCAGGCGGTTCCATTGTAGATGGGATTTACGCCCGTAGCTCCCACTTCGGTCACCTCGGCGTTCATTTTGTTGATCTTGACGAGTTTTCCATCGCTGTACCGTATTCCCCAGAGCTGCCCCATGTTGTCGCATGCTAGTGCCGACATACGGGCAATAGAGCCTATGGTGACGGGATAACCGGTCTCTATGTCATAATCCACAAGGATATACGAGGTGAGAGTCAGGTCATCGGGATTGAAGGAGACTCCGTAGATCTTGTCGCCCACGGGGTCGTAGGTCATGTCGGCGGCGATTGCCTGATAGGTGTCCGGACGTAGCGCGTGCCGTTCGATCGAATAGTCGGTGAGATCCATCTCGATGAAATAGAGATATCCCAGCGCGCCTGTCATGTCCTCGTAGTAGCTGGTGAAATAGAGCTTGCCTTTGCGGTAGGTTCCGCCTCCGTTCGCACAAAGGGTATTGTGGATCGACAGTGGGGACACAGTCATCGGTGATGACGCGTTGAAGGAGTAAAGTCCCCAGGCAAGTCCGTCGGCAGAGGTGATGTCCATGGAGTTGGAGTGCGTCACTTCGCCGTAGATGGTGGTGCCGTCGCCTGTGACGGTGGGCACTCTGCGCGCGCGTGTGTCCTCGCCGGAGGGGGCCCCGATGGCGAGTGTAGCCGACAACGCGACTATGGCTGTGGTCAGTAGGTGTTTCATGTTGGTTTATTTTGGAAAGTTGGTAGATTTTCTAAAGTATCGCTGTCTTGTAGGCGCTGTTCCCTATGCGGATCACGTAGACCCCTGCTTCGGGAACCTCATAAAGGAACCCTGCCGCATGGCCTGAGGAGAGGAGGCGTCCTGTCAGGTCGGTTACAGTGACGGTCCGTGACGGTATGCCGTCCACGCGGATGGTGCGGCCGTCTATAGTGATTCCGGAATTTTCGACTGAGATGTCTCCGAGGCCTGATGTGGCTGTGAGCACACCGATGATTTCCGAGGGTTTAGATCGAAGCTCGCCGTTGCTTGCCGTCACGGAATAGCCGTAGTTGGTGTCGGGATGAAGGTCGCCGATGAGGAGCGAGCATTCGCTTCCGGCATCCAGCGCTTCCATGCCTGCCACGGGGGCGAATGTCATGTTGCCGCCGTATCCTACCTTTACATCGTCTATGGAAACCGAACCCGATTCACCGCGGCGGAAAGATATCCTGACTCTTGAGGATGGAGAGGGGATGTCGGTTATCTCCACGGTGGTGCCTCCCTGGGCTGTCACGAGCGGTGAGATGGTCCTGATTTCTTTCCATTCGTCGTTTGAGAGTACGGATACCACAAGTGCCGATCCTTCGGCTACGGAGTTTGCGCGATACCAGAAACTGAGCGAACGGATGCCGGTAAGGGGTGCCGTGGTGAGGCGAGAACCTTCTGTGGTCATTCGCAGGGATGGAGTCTCGACTGCGTAGGAGGAACGTCCGTCGTATGAGGCGTCGGTTTCCCAGCCTGAGGGCAGCTCGCGTCCGGTGAAATCCGCACCGGTGGAGAATGCCTCGCCCAGTTCAAGACGGTAGAGGCTCACTTCGTATTTTCCGGCATCTGCCAGCGGGTTCCAGTTGGCTCGGAAGGAGGTGTCGGACACGTCGGATGCACTGAGCGCGGTCACTGCCATATAGTCGAGCGTGGGTGGCAGGGTGGTCGCCTCCACCTCATTCGATTCAGGCGAGTAGAAACGTCCGTTGGTTACCGATACCGTATAGTAGTAGGTTGTCTCGGGCTGTAGTCCCTCCACTTTGAAATCGGTCACTTTCCCCACCTCGCGTTTGCGGAAGCCCTCCAGATAGGTGATTTCTGTCTTTGCACCGGTTGTGCTCTTGGTGTACACGCTCAGGATATATCCTGTTGCCTTGGGATTCTCTTCCCATGACGCGGTGAAGTGCGAGGTGCGTATCTCGGAAGGTTCCCTGGCGATGATGTCGCCGAAGATGTTCTCTCCTCCCTTGAATGCGAATGTGATCACGCCGTTATGCTCCATGATTCCCGTTATAGGGGAAAGCAACGGTTTCCCGCTCCATGAACGCATGGACGGAGAGGTGTCGTCGGTTAATTCCGTCACTCCGGCGGTGCCGGGGAATGCGTCGCCGCCGCGTGAGAATTCCGACTGTTCGTTGTCTGCCTCGACAATGTCGATATGCTGCTTCTCGATATTGACGATATTTAGATTCCAGATGTCCGGCACGAAATCGATGTGCCATACGAGCATGCCGTGGCCCGGGATGAATTCGTCCCATCCTTTCTGCTGGCGGTTCTCAAGGAGATAGTATTCAGATTGTTTCTCGGTTTGCAGTATGTAGACATCGTCGTATGTGCCCACCTGTGAGACGGGGTAAAGCGTGATGTTGGCGGGTTCTGACAGCACCTTTGGTTCGATCCAGCCGAGGCAGTAGCGTTCGTAGCCCGTGTGGTATGGAGGAGTGTGCGAGCCGTTGTTGTATGATCCGTGGTCCATCAGAGACCATTCTCCGGGGGTGAATGCTCCGGTATAGGTGGTGGAATACAGGTCTGGCAGCCCCATCACGTGCGAGAATTCATGGCAGAACACCCCTATTCCGGCAAGTTGCTGGCCTGCGCCGTTTGAGAGCTCGTTGGAGGTGGCGTAATGGTTGATTAATTTGCCGTTCATGTGGATCTCCATGCCGAGGTCGTCATGAATGTTCCATGAATGTGGCCATATCGAGTTGGCCGGACCTCCGTCCGCCTCTCCGTATCCGGCATAGAAGAAATAGATGTTGTCGACCACGCCGTCATTGTCGGTGTCGTAGATGCTGAAATCCACCTTGTCACGGAGCAGGTCGACGGCATGGGGCACCATCTCGTAGGGTCGTGCGTCATCGCCCTGGGCGTTGTTTCCGCCATAGTAGCTCATGTTGTAGGGGAGTGTCACCGGGCCGTATACATCAAACTGGGGATTGAACTGGCCTCCGGAACTTGCCATGAAGTAATCGCGGGCCGAGCCGGTGGCGCCGTAGCGGCTGAATCCCTCCTCGTTGAGCATATCGCTGAATAGTTTCTGCGGTTCGGGAAGTGAGAACTTTACATCCTGGAATTCCACAAGTACTGCGATGCACCGGGGCGAGCCTTTTGTGGGGAAGGTGTTGAGGTAAGACTCGTCGGCTATCCTCGAACTGGAGCGTCTGGCGCGTTTCCCCTTCGTCGCGGCCTCCTTTTCCTTTATGGAGAAGGGGTCCTGTTTGCTGAATGAGGTCAGGAGCGAGATCTCGTCTTCGCTTCGGTGCATGGGGTCGGTGGCTGTAAATGTCGAGGGACGCAGACCGTTCCCGTTGGGAAGGGCATAGCGGAAGATGCCGTCATCCCCCCGCATAAGCATGTAGCCGTCCGGGCTGGTGTAGTAATGGGAGTTCTCGTCGCCGTGCAGATACACTTCCACGGTTTTGCCGCCGTTGTCGAAATGCATCGGACCCGGCTTTGCCGGAACTGCGTGAGCACTCAGGGCGAGAAGGCAGGCCGGAACCATCGTTCCGATGGTCCTTGCCAGTCGCCCGGCGGTGAGTTCTGTGGTCTTGGTCGGATTCATGTGCGGTATGTTTTTTGGTTGGTATGCAGACTTGTAGGTTCTGTTTTGTCAGAGGATTGCTACTGATGTGTGGCAAAGTTATGATAAAAATAATTTGTCGCAAATAGCATTTTTTGTTCTAAATCAATTAATTTTACATTAAGTATTCGTTCTTATAGGATAGATGCGAAATTTTACGGGATATTATGCTTTTATGCATTCCTGCGTTTTGCTTTCGATCCGGAATAAAGTGTTGTATTATGATAACAGAAAGTCATAACTTCAGGACCCTGCGTCAGATACTGACGCAGCATTGCACACCGTCTGAGGAATGTATCCGTGATTTTGAGAATGCCGCCGTGCTGTGCAGCGTCGCGAAAGGCGAGGCTGTGGTGCGTCAGGGCGAGGTGTGTGATTATTTCGTATTCAATCGGGTGGGACTCCTGCGTGTGTGCAATGTTACCGACGGGGTTGAGGATACATTGCTGTTCGGAACGTCGGGCGATGTGTTCACGTCCCTGCATTCCTATTATAATGGTGAGCCCTCGATCTTTTCGCTGATAGCTGTGGTGGATTCCGAGGTGTGGACTGTGAGTTATTACAGGATGAAAATGCTTTCGGATAAATATCCCGAGCTGGTGGTGTGGATGCGCAATCTTCTTATCGAGCAGCTTTACGGTTTCGAGAAGCGTTATGTGTTCTTCAATAACAAGACTGCCGAGGACCGTTTTCTCAACTTCCTTCGAATCAATTACGGCTCGCTCCGTCGCGCTCCGATCAAGTACATCTCGCGGATAGTACCCTTGAAATATATAGCGCAGTATCTGAAAATAACTCCATCCACGCTATCGCGTCTGAGGAAGAAACTCGTTTCGGGAGGAGACGAATGATCTTGCTGTTCTTAAATCAGGCTTGTGGGTGTGTATTTCTCAATATCGGCAGCCGGGAGCTTGCTCCCTTTGGCGAC
>DERZ01000006.1:0-2256 GCA_002361155.1 Porphyromonadaceae bacterium UBA3327
TTGAAAATATAGGTATATCAGCCTGTCTCTCCGCAAAGATAAGCAACCCGTTGAGTCTTCAGCGAGTTGCTTTTTTCTTTAAGCTCAAGTTCAAATCTCAAATTTTTGTATTTTGTATAGGGCCCGTACCTTCTGTACGGTAAAACCGGACCCTGTCTTTAAACAGGGCAAAAGCTATGAAATTCAAATCCATCACCTCCCATCTCCTATTCCGCATTGTCCTCGCCATGGCGCTCGGCATTGTCTGCGCATGGTTTTTCCCCGGATGGCTTGGCAGAATCTTCGCTACTTTCAACGCGATCTTCTCCCAACTGCTCGGCTTTGTAATCCCACTCATCATTCTCGGATTCGTGGCTCCCGCCATAGCCGAGGTAGGCACCCGCGCCGGACGCATGCTGCTTGTAACCGCGCTCATCGCTTACGGCTCCACGCTCGTGGCCGGGTTCTCCTCATACTGGATTTCGGAAGGCCTTTTCCCGCTGATGATCACCGGCGACTCCGCCTCGCAGACCGTTGGCGACTCTGCCCCCCTCGCGCCCTATTTTACAGTGGAGATGCCCCCGCTGATGCCCGTGATGACCGCCCTTGTGACAGCTTTCATTCTCGGTCTCGGCGTGGCTTCGCTTCCTGCCGACAACCGGTTCATGCCACTTCTCGGCGAGTTCCGCAGAATCGTTTCAATGGTGATCGAGAAAGTTATCATCCCTCTTCTTCCCGTCTATATATTCGGAATCTTCCTCAATATGACCTACAGCGGGGAGGTTGCCTCAATTCTTTCTACATTTGCCAAGATAATAGGAGTGATCTTCCTGATGCACATACTCTGGCTCATTCTGCAGTTCTGCGCTGTCGCCCCGCTGTCGCCCGGCAGCCGCAATCCCATCCGTCTCCTCGGCACAATGCTTCCCGCTTACTTCACCGCCCTCGGCACCCAGTCGTCGGCAGCAACCATCCCGGTGACTTTGCGCCAGGCAGAGAAACTCGGCGTCGACCCAGCCGTGGCGGGGTTCACCGTACCGCTCTGCGCCACCATCCACATGTCCGGCTCCACGCTCAAGATTGTCTCCTGCGCTGTGGCTCTGATGATCACGCGCGGGATGCCCTTTGACTTCGGAATGTTTGCCGGCTTCATCTGCATGCTCGGTGTCACCATAATCGCCGCCCCGGGCATACCGGGCGGATGTATCATGGCCTCTCTCGGTCTGCTCACCTCCATGCTTGGATTCTCCGATGCCGACTGCGCGCTGATGATAGCGCTATATATTGCCATGGACAGTTTCGGTACCGCATGCAACGTCACCGGCGACGGTGCCATAGCGATAGCTGTGGCCCGAATTTTCGGTAAGAATAAGCAGGAGTAATACGTTTTTTACGGTTTAAGGATCCCGAATCCTTATCTTTTATTTCCTGCGGAGCGTTATATAGAAAAAATCTATTGGATAAAAACTTCTATGCCATGAACAGAGAAAGAATCATTCCTCCCTCAGAGCTTATCATAAATGATGACGGCTCAGTTTTTCACATACATCTCCGTCCTGACCAGTTGCGCGACAACATCATTTTCGTAGGCGATCCCGGGCGAGTCGACATGATAGCCTCCTGTTTCGATTCGATCGACTACGACGTGCATTCTCGAGAGTTCCATGCTGTCGGCGGCACTTTCAAGGGCAAACCCCTGATGGCCATATCCCATGGCATAGGTCCCGACAACATCGAGATTGTGGTCACCGAACTTGATGCGCTCGCCAACGTCGATTTCGAAACGCGCATAGTCCGCAAGGGCCACCGCACCCTGAATATAGTCCGTGTCGGCACCAGCGGATCGCTGCAGGAGGATCTCCATATCGGAGACTATGTGATAGCCGAAAAAGGGATAGGTTTCGATGGAATACTCAACTTCTACGCTGACCGTGACAAGGTCTGCGACCTCGATTTCGAGCGCGAGTTCACGGCCCATACCGGGTGGAACAGCCTCTGGGCGGCTCCATATACGGTTGATGCCGATCCCTCGCTTGTGGAGCGTATCGGCCGGGATGACATGAAGCGCGGCTATACCATAGCTGCGGTAGGCTTCTACGCTCCCCAGGGTCGCGAGGTAAGGCTTAAGCTTGCCGACCCCAACCTCAATGAGAAGATAGAGAGTTTCAGATATAAAGGACGTCCGGTCACCAACTTCGAAATGGAGTCGGCATGCCTCCAGGGCATGGCCCGGCTGTTAGGACACCGCGCCATGACCGTCTGCTGCATCATAGCCGA
>DERZ01000006.1:2528-2791 GCA_002361155.1 Porphyromonadaceae bacterium UBA3327
GACCGTCTGCTGCATCATAGCCGAGAGGCGCGCCAACAAGTCCAACCCCGACTACAAGCCCGCCGTACGCCGTCTAATCGAAACCGTCCTTGACCGTATCTGAGCCGGTTCTTCTCCGATAACTGAACATGTGATATGATATCAGAAAAACCTCCCGTATGAAATAATGATGCGGGAGTTTTTTTATTTATAATAATCACAAAGTTTCCGAATTGATTTGGATATTTGGATAAATATCGTTAGATTTGCAGAAATTAACTAAT
>DERZ01000006.1:3112-30485 GCA_002361155.1 Porphyromonadaceae bacterium UBA3327
AGAAATTAACTAAAATTTTTTAAATCTTGACACTATGAAGAAATCTTTACTTATGGCTGCGGCCGCGATGATCGCCGCAGGAGCCTCTGCATCGGATTTCCGCACTGTCTCTGTGGGTGACGGCACCATATCGTCGCTTAAGAGCGGATCACGCGAGCTTGTCTCGGTGGATGGTTCGACCCGCGCAGGTGAAAACTCGATGAAGTACAGTGTGGCAGTCGATCCGGCCAATCCCTACAACATCTTGTCGATGAACGGCCTGACTAAAGGAGAACGTGTCTATCAGTGCTTCGAGTTCACACTTGACAATCTCAAGCTCTTCAAGGGAGCTAAGATCACATCGATCAATGTTACTACAGGCGGAACCCAGAATGGTAGAAACACCGTGGAAAGGGCCAATCTTTTCATGAGCCACGACATAACTGCGGCACCTTTCTACAAAAAGACCGTGACTTTTGCCGAAACCGCGCTCAAGGAGAATGAGTTTGCTCTTGAGACTCCATACGAGATCTCCGATGATCAGCCCTTGTACATCGGCTATTACTTCTTATGCAACGGCAAGAATGAAGGTTATATCCCTGTCGACGGGTATCCATCGGCAGAGCCCGGCGGTCTCATCGCTACCTCTGCCGGTTCCAAGTGGCCTGGAAAAAAAGATTGGCAGAACATCACTTCCGGTTATGGCTCATGCTGTATCTCTGTTACGGTGGAGGGCGACAACCTTCCTCAGAATTATGTCAGCATTCTCGCCTCGGAGTTCCCGAAGAGCGTTACGACAGGCGGTAAGCTCACATATAAGATCTTGATCCGTAACAAGGGTGCAAACGATGTGTCCTCGCTTGGTGTGCTGACCGAGTTCGGCTCTGTCAAGGATGAAGGAGAATTCAACGGGAATACCATGGCGAGTGGCGGCGTAGCCACCGTTCCTGTGGAAGTAGTTTGCCCAGAGGAGGGTGTATTCGATGTAATCGCAACCTTGTCCAAAGTGAACGGCAATGAGAACAATAGCTCCAGCAATACTGCCAAAGCAAATGTCGCCGTATTCAGCAAAGGTTTTGACCGCAATCTTCTCCTTGAGGAGGCCACGGGCGCATGGTGCGGATATTGTCCGGCGGGTATGGTGATGATGGAAAACATTAAGAAAACCTATCCCGCCGACCGTTGCATTCCCATAGCTGTCCATCAGGGTGACCGTCTTGAAGTGGATGGTTATATGGGCTTTATTTATGACTATATAAGCGGCTTCCCGATGGCGATCGTCAACCGCGATGTTCAGATCATGCCCACGGCTAACAATGTCCTCTCGCAGTTCAAGAGCATTTACGACGAAGTTACCGGCAATCCGGCATACGGAAAGATTTCCGTTGAGGCATCGGTGGATGAAGCGACTCGTATGGTCAAGATTGACTCGAAGGTAACCCTCTCCATGAGCACAGACAGCCCGATCGGAGTGTCGTTCGTTGTTGTGGAAGACAATCTCGGCCCTTATTCCCAGCAGAATTACTTTGCCGGCGGCCAGTTGGGTTTTATGGGTGACTGGAGCAACAAGCCCTCCGTAGTCGAGACATATTACGAGGACGTGGCTGTGGCTATAAAGGATTATCCCTCTATCCCCGACGCGCTTCCCAAGGAAATAATCAAGGATACTGAATATACCGTTACTGGCGAGATTCCTGTTGACAATCCTGGCCGTCCGGGTCTCAGTATCTACAATGAGTACAGCGATACATTCCGCGTGGTGGCTATTCTCACCAACCTCAGCAACGGCGAGGTTATCAATGCAGCCCAGGTGACCGTCAACAATCCTATTTCCGGCGTGGAGAAGGTCGAGAAGGAAAACACCGAGATACGCGTGGAGAACGGCAGTGTGGTTGCCGGAGACGAGGAAGTCGAGGTTTACACTCTTGACGGTCGTCGCACCCGCAACTCCGCACTTGCTTCAGGTCTTTACATCGTGAAGGCTGGCAACCGCACTGTCAAAGTGCTTGTGAAATAAAGGATATTCCGGTAACAGCCGGACAATGCAAAAATGGCCTCCCTGTCAACAGGGAGGCCATTTTTTTGCGTTTGGTCGTACACGGTACGTGTGCCAGCCGGGGGGATGGGTATTACCCGAATGCGTTTACAGCCGAGATTACCTGGGCAGTCTCTTCGTCGGTGAGGGTCGGAGACATCGGGAGCGAGAGCTCCTCGCGGTGGATGCGCTCGGTGATGGGGAGCAGGTCAGGCATCTTCAGCAGTCCGCGTCCGCGGTAGCATTCCTGGGCGTGGGGGGGGACGGGGTAGTGGATCAGTGTCTGTATGCCATGGTCGGAAAGATGCTTCTGCAGCTCGTCTCGCCGGGAGCATAGCACCGGAAAGATGTGGTAGACGTTCGCGCCCGGAGCCGCTTCCGTCGGAATCCGCACCAGTGGGTTGTTTATGCCGGAACGGTAGAGAGAAGCTATCTCGGCGCGCCGGGCGTTGTCGGCGTCGAGGCGCTGCAGTTTTACGCGGAGCACCGCGGCCTGGAGTTCATCGAGTCGCGAATTAATGCCCCGTCTGCCGAACTCATACTTGCGCTCCGAGCCATAGTTGGCAAGCGTGCGCACCATCCGGGCGAGCTCCCCGTCGGAAGTTGTCACTGCCCCTGCATCGCCCAGGGCTCCGAGGTTTTTCCCGGGATAGAAACTGTGTCCGGCAGCGTCGCCGAGATTTCCCGTGCGTCGCTCGCCGAAGCGGCAGCCGTGCGCCTGCGCGTTGTCTTCTATCAGGAGCAGTCCGTAGCGCCGGCACAGTTCGGCTATGCTTCCGGTATGCGCGCAGCGCCCGTATAGATGCACCATCATTGCCGCCCGTGTGCGTGGCCCCACGGCCTGTTCGATCTTCGACGGGTCGATCTCAAGCGTGTCTGGGTCCGGTTCCACAAGCACCGGCGTCAGTCCGCATTCCGTTACGGCGAGTATCGATGCTATGAATGTGTTGGCGGGAACTATCACTTCGTCGCCGGCATGCAGTTTTCCCAATTCGATGTAGGCGCGGAATATCAGCGTCAGCGCATCAAGTCCGTTTCCGGTTCCGATGCAGTAGCCGGCGCCGATATACCGCGCGAACTCCTGCTCGAAAGCCTGGCTCTCCTCTCCGAGCAGATACCATCCCGATTTCACCACACGTTCCACCGCCTGCTCGATTTCCCCTCCGAAAGAGGCTGTTATATCCCGCAAATTAAGAAATTCAATCATTATCTCGTTTTTTCGAAATCATTCCCCTCCTCCATACATTTAAAAATCAAAATTCACGGAGAGTTGTCTCCGCACGGACTCCTCATGGATAGCTTCGAGTATCCCTCTCATAAAGCTCTCGGAAAGTCCCAGACGCGAGGCCTCGGCCACACGGTTCTCCACTAATCGCGAATAGCGTCCTGGCTGCAGCACCGTCATGCCGGCTTCTCTTTTCAGGGATCCGATCTCATCGCTGGTCTCCATGCGTCGGGCCAGAACCTCTATCAGCTCGTCGTCGATCCGGTCAATTTTTCCGCGTAGTTTCGTGAGCCGTTCCTCCACACTGCTTCCGGCAACGGCCACCGTTGTTCCGATTGTGTCGAGGATGGCGGCGAGTTCTGCGGGAGTCACCTGCTGTGCGCTGTCGCTCAGAGCCTGCTCCGGATTGCAGTGGCTTTCGATGAAGAGGCCGTCGAAATTCAGGTCAAGGGCATGGCGGCATAGCGGCGCCACAAGGTCGGCGCGCCCCGCTATATGGCTCGGGTCGCAATAGAGCGGCAGGTCCGGCATGCGGCGGTGAAGCTCTATCGGGATGCGCCACACAGGCGGATTACGGTAGATATGCTTCCCGTAGTCGCCGAATCCGCGGTGGACGGCCCTGAGTTTTTTCACTCCGGCGAGCCGGAGGCGTTCGATGGCCCCTGTCCACAGCTCGATGTCGGGGTTCACCGGATTTTTCACATAGACCTCGAGCCTTTCCCTCTCTTGGCGGGAAAGGATGGCAAGGGCGTCCGCAAGCGCCTGCATGGCGAATGGGTTGGTGCAGGTTCTCGCTCCGATCCATACGCCGTCTACACCGCTTTTTACCGCTGCGGCGAGATGCTCCGGTGTGGCTGTCTCCGTAAGTGTTCGCATACCGTATAGCCGCTTTGCTTCAGCTATCCATTCGAGGGCCTCGGCTCCGTACCCCTCGAAGCATCCGGGCCGCGTGCGCGGTTTCCAGGCCCCGGCGCGGAAAGTCGTCACGCCGATCTCGCGCAACGCCCGCGCCGTAGCGAGAACCTGTTCGCGGCTCTCAGCGCTGCACGGTCCCGCTATCACCTCCGGAATACCCGGCTTGTTCTTTCTGAATGTGTCCATCAACACAAATTTACGCTTTTTTTTTCAAATCATGGCAAAAAACGTTCTATTTAGTTAAAAAATTTGGTGGATTGCCGACAAAAGCGTAATTTTATGATTTGAAATGGACCGGGAGCCATCCGCGGTGCGGCAAAGAGCCTGACAGGGTCTGTCATCGGCTCCATTAATCTTTTTGAACACCTTTGAATCTAACATAAAAAAAACAACATCTTAAAAGAACATAAAATGAGATCTATCGTCAAGTTTTTCGCGCTTGCAGCAATCTGCATCAGCTCCGCTTTCGCAGCATCGGCACAGCTTCCTTCCGTACAACTGAAGGATATCAACGGCAAACCCGTCGACACGGCCACACTCTCCAACGATGGCAAGCCCTTCGTGATCAGTTTCTGGTACACTTCCTGCAAACCTTGTCTCCGCGAGCTCAAGGCCATTTCTGAGGTTTACGAGGACTGGCAGGACGAGACGGGCATGAAGCTTATCGCGGTTTCCACCGACGACGCCCAGAAGCTCGCCGATGTGAAGCAGCGCGCCGCCAACTGGGACTATGAGGTGCTTCTCGATCCCAACAAGGACTTCATGCGCGCGATGGGCGTTCAGATGAATCCCCATGTCATCATCATCGACGGCAACGGTAACATCGCTGAGTCTCGTCCGGGATACACCGAGGGCAGCGAGGAACATATCATCGAACTTATCCGCAAACTCATTCTCGAGAAGTAACCGCATTTGCGCACCTCACTTCTATCCGTATCAGAAATGAAAAAGCTTTGTGTGAAATTGATCGCAGCAGGGTCATTGATGGCCCTGCCTGCGACTGCATACGCCGACGGCGTGGCTGTCCACGGTTCGGTACAGACGGAAATTGACGTCGTTGAAGATGACAAGGCCATCAATACTCCCGAGTATGATCAGCGCTTCCTCTTCAACGTCTATGCCGACGTGAATGTGATAAGCCAGTATGTGGAGGCGGGACTTCGTTTCGAATTCATGAAATGGCCCACACCGCAGTTCCTCAAGGAGCCGGGTTATGCCGGCTGGGGTTTTCCGAACGTCTATGTCAAGGGTAAGTACAAGGGTTTCGATCTCACCGTCGGAGACTTCTACGACCAGTTCGGCTCAGGTTTCATTTTCCGCACCTACGAGGAGCGCACGCTCGGTATAGACAACTCTATCCGCGGCGCGCGTCTCAACGTAAATGCGGTGAAGGGTCTGCGGCTCACCGTGCTCGGCGGTCAGCAGCGCCATTATTGGGAGTACGACTGGAACTGGGCTTCCCACCAGAAGGTGTTCGGCGCCAACGCCGAGGCTTACCTTCAGGACTGGTGGCCGACACTGGCCGACCATAACGCCGCCTGGATGTTCGGTGCGTCATACGTGCTGAAACATGAGAAAGAGGAGGAGAAAATTCTCGCCGGTACCGACTACCGTCTGAATTTTCCGAAAAATGTCAACGCATTCGATGTCCGCTCCAATTTCCAGAAAGGTCCCTGGAGCGTGCTTGCGGAGTTCGCGTGGAAGGGTCAGGATCCTTCGTTCGACAACAACTATACCTACGGCAACGGTACCGCCATCATGCTCTCCGGTTCGTACGCACGCAAGGGCCTCAGCGCCATGCTTCAGGCCAAGCGCAGCGAGAACATGTCGTTCCGCTCCGAGCGTTCCGCTTCCGGTCTGCCGGTGACGCTCAACTATATGCCGGCATTCTCCTACCAGCATACCTACGCGCTCGCCGCCCTCTATCCCTACGCCACCCAGATGGCTCCCGGTGAATGGGCTTTCCAGGGAGCGTTCGAGTATACCTTCAAGCGGCGCACGCCGCTCGGCGGCAAGTATGGCACCAAACTCATCCTCAACGCCAGCTACATCTCCGGCCTCGTGCGCACTGACGATCCCAGGAACCCCTATAACGGCTCCCTTTGGGGAACCGACGGATACAAGACTGACTTCTGGAAGATCGGCACCTGCAACTATTACGATTTCAACGTAATGATCGAGAAGAAGTTCTCGCAGCCTTTCTACATGCAGTTCATGTATGCCCATCAGTATTACAACAACAAGATCCTGACCGGTGCGATGGATGAGGAGACTCCCTGGGTTCGCGCCAACGTGCTCGTAGCCGACGCCCGCTGGAAGATCAACCGCAAGTTCACCCTCCGCGGCGAATTGCAGTACCTCTTCACCAATCAGGACTACAAGGACTGGGCCTACGGATTGGTTGAGTTGTCCTTCGCCCCTTATCTCCAGGTTTCGGTGAGCGACATGTGGAACACCGGCAAGACCGGACTCCACTATTATATGTTTGCCGTTACCGGCAACTATAAGAGCAACCGTCTGATGGTTTCCTACGGCCGTACACGTCAGGGTGTGAACTGTACGGGTGGTGTATGCCGTACGGTACCCGCCATGCACGGTCTGCAGGTGGCTTATTCCTATAATTTCTAATTCGCGAAAAGAAAACAGAGATGAATAAGATATCGAGATATATGATGACGGGAGCGGTCGTGGCCGTAGCTGCGGCGGCTCTCACTTCCTGCGACAATGTTGCGGAGGATGACCGTTTCATCAAACTTCCTCCCATAGAGGCCGACCGTGCCGTGCTCATCGAGGACTTCACCGGCCAGAACTGTCTTAACTGCCCCGTCGCCCATGAGAAAATTGAGGAGATGGAAAAGCAGTACGGTGCCGACAAGGTGATTGCCGTCAGCATCCATGGCGGAGAACTTGCCATATCAGATCGTCGACCCTTCGGCCTGATGACCGAAGAAGGCAACGAGATCTGCAATTATTACGCCATTAATGTGTTCCCCATGGGTGTTATTGATGGTGTCACTCCTCCGGTGCTCGATTCTGAGTGGGCTTCGGCTGTCTATAACGATTTGCAGAAGCCTACCGAGGTTCAGCTTGAGGCTTCTGCCGAGCTTATTGAGATAGAAGAGGTCATTAATGATAAGAAAGAAGTAAAACAAAACATTTCCTGCACCGCCAATATCACATCCAGCGAAGAAGGTGAGGGCAAGATTCAGTTCTGGATTGTGGAGAGCGGTATTGTAGCTCAGCAAAAGATGCCCGATGGAAGCATCAATCAGAATTATGTCCACAACAATGTGTTCCGCGCCCAGGTATTTCCGATGCGTGGCAATCCAATTGCTTTCAGCCGCGACGGAGCCACAGCCAACGGTACCATTGAGGTGCGCGAGCGCTGGAGCCTCGAGAATGTCTCGGTTGTGGCTTTCGTGTCGGACAACAATAATATAGTACAGCAGGTAGTGAAGGTGCCGGTTAAGCTGACATCCGACGAGCCTGAGGCTCCCGCGGAATAATCGGCTGCGGAAAGACAATGGCATAGAAGAATAAACTAATAAACTAATAAGAAATGAAAAAGCTTTACATGATTGCGGCAGCTGCGCTTCTCGCAGCCGGCGCGCAGGCCCAGACTCTCAAGGTCTACATGGGCGAAGAGGAAATCAAACTCGGCGAGACAACCACCTTTAATGGCGGTGAAATAAATGATTTCGGTGCTGTGGGCAAGGATTACAAGTTTGATCCCGAGCTCTCTCTCATGAGCGACCAGAGCGGCGCATGTACACTCGTGGCAGACTGTACGACAGGCCAGAATGTCATGCTCTGTTTTGGCGGAACTTGTGTGTCTTCCCAGTCAATTGAGAAAACTGCCGATCTCGTGGCCGGTGAAAAGATGCCTCTTCAGTTTGAATTTATGGGTTATACCTATACTGCAGACGAGGCTATTCCTGAGGACGTGACTACCGAGTTCACTGCAGAGCAGGGTGCTACGGTCATTTCCTTTACCGTGATTGTCAATCCGGGCAACAGTGCCGTGACAGTTCTCCAGAACGACAAGGCGCTCCGCGCCGTAAAGGGTGCTGTTGAATATAGCCTTGAGGCTCCCGCTGAGTTCGCTCTCTATGCCCTCGACGGCACCAAGGTAGCCGCCTGGAATCTCGCTGGCAACGGCACAGTCTCCACGGCCCACCTCCCTGCCGGTATCTACGCCTATACCCTCGGCAAAAACTCCGGCAAGCTCTACCTCCGTTAACCAGCCTCCGAAAATAAAAAAACAGCAAGGCCCGGTCCCATACCGGGCCTTGCTGCGCTCTGCCCGTCCGCGAGTTTTTTCGCTTAGGTGTGGCCGGATGGCGGTTCAGTGCCGGCTGCAAGGCAGTCGGCAGCCCTTGGTTTCTTCTTTAGAATTATTCTAAATAAAATCTCTTCGGACCTCTCAATTTTAACTCCTCAACTCATTGAAGTACAGCCTTTTATTTGCTTGGTTTTTCTTTCGAATTCTAATCGGCTGAATTCCAATTATCTACACCTTTCTCCAATTTCCCAAGAGTTTTTTAATTTTTTTTTTAACTTTTTTTGTCGTTATTTTGTATCGTTTTTCCGCAGCCGGGCGCCGTGCCGGGATGTAAGCGGAAACAGTCTGAAGATGCAGAAGGAATATCAGCTGAAATGGGACAAGTGCCTGCAGATCATAAAGGATAACATCGGGCAGGAGAAGTTCGACACATGGTTCAAATGTGCCGAGCCTGTCAGCATCACACCTTCTGAAATCACGCTGCGTGTCCCGACTCCCTATTATAAGGAAGTCTATGAGGATACATTCAAGAGGGTCTTTACTTTCGCGCTCGTCAATGCATTCGGTTCGGGCCTCAGGCAGTTGTTCTACGAATTCGAGACTGTCGCCTCCGACCCGAAGTCGACCGTGAAGATCCAGAGCACCGGTCAGTCGTCTGTAGTGGCCAACACCCTCTCCCGCCAGATAGAGAAGGATCCGGTGGAGTCGCGTTCCAAGCACTTTGACCCGCAGCTGAACCCGATGCTCACCTTCGAGAACTACTGCGTGGGCAAGAGCAACATGTTGCCGTTCACTATCGCTGAGCATATCGCAAACCACCCGGAGAAACTCGATTTCAATCCTTTCTTCCTCTATGGTAATGTCGGGGTGGGGAAGACTCACCTCATCCAGGCGATCGGAATACGCATCAAGGAGCGCAACCCGCGCGCGAAAGTACTCTTCGTATCCATGCGTCAGTTCCAGAATCTGTACGCTGTGGCTAAGATGAATCGCGAGATTCCCGATTTTATCCAGTGGTTCCAGAGCATGGACGCCATCCTGTTCGACGACCTTCAGGAACTTTCCGGCAAAACCGGTACTGCCGAAGTGCTCTTCCCAATTTTCAACCATCTCCATCAGAAGAACAGAAAGTTGATTTTCAGCTGCGACCGGCCGCCCATGGAACTCGACGGCATTGTCGATCGGCTCATCGACCGCTTCAAATGGGGCATCACCGAGCCGCTGCCGAATCCGGACTTCGAGCTGCGCCGCAAGATCTTGCATTTCAAGGCCAAACATAACGGACTCGACCTCAGTGACGATATCATCGATCTGATAGCCTCAAGCGCCGTCACATCTGTACGGGAACTTGAGGGTATAGTAATGGGTCTCTACACACGTGCCATCAGTCTCAATGTTCCTATCTCGCTTAAACTTGCCGAGGAGGTGATCAGCCACACGGTGAAGGCACCCAAGAAGAAGGTGATCAATTTCGATATGATCGTAGAGAACACTGCAGAGTACTATCACCTCAATCCGGACGCCATTTTCTCCAAGAGCCGCCTCCGCGACATTGCCGACGCGCGCCAGATGATCATGTATCTCTGCAAGAAACACACCTCTTTGTCCTCTCCCGCGATCGGAGCGAAGCTGAACCGCAAGCATGCTACAGTGCTTCATGGCATCTCTGCCGTATCCGACCGTCTCGGCTACAGCCGCGAACTTGCCGATGCCGTTGACGCCATCGAACATTCCCTTCTGAAATAAACACTTTTTAAGCTTTTTTTTGTATCTTTGTAAAAAATTGTGTCCCATTGTGTCCGGGATGCATCAATTAGCTTAATCATGCGTATTTTTGACAAGTTTTTACTACTCGCGTTTCCCCTTGTGGTCACCTCATGTGTCTCTACGGAACCACTCAATTCGGAGTGCGACATCCTGTCAGTGACTCTTCCCGGAGATGTCCTCTCCCGCACTCCGGACATCGAAAACAACCGGGTAACTCTTATTGTGAAGAATAGTGTAAGCCTCAGCAAACTTGCCCCGGAGTTTACCCTTACCCCCGGAGCCTCGATAAATCCGCCCGGTGGCTCGGTTCTTGATTTCACCCGCCCGCAGCTCTACACTACAACATCCGAGGATGGCCAGTGGCATAAGGAATACACCATAAGCGCCCAGCATCTTGTATCTATCCAGCTTAAATATGACTTCGAGGATGTTAACCTTGTGAAAACCTCTGCCGGCGGCATATACGACGAGTTCTATTCCACCTTTACTCCCGAGGGTTCCACACAGTCTGTCACTACCGTCTGGGCCAGCGGTAACTCCGGTTTCGCGCTTACCAACGGCAAGAACGGCCCCGACACTTATCCCACTTACCAGTATCCTGAAGGCAAAGATGGGAAATGTGCCTGTCTCATAACCCGCTCCACCGGTGCCTGGGGAGCGATGGTCAACAAACCGATAGCCGCCGGAAGCCTTTTCCTCGGCAAATTCGACTCCGCCTTAGCTGTGGCGAGACCGCTCGAGGCCACCAAGTTCGGAGTGCAGTTCATGAATATTCCCAGTTCTTTCTCCGGATGGTATCAGTATACTCCCGGCGATATATATACAGAATTCGACGAAGATGCCAAGAACAAGCTTAAGGAGGTGCCGGGAAAGGAGGACCGATGCAACATCTACGCGGTCTTCTATGAGTCCACGCCCGAGATGGAGTACCTCGACGGCACCAATGTTCTTGCCGCAGACAACCCGAACATCATTGCCGTGGCGCAGCTGGACGATTCCCTGAGAGGCAAGACTTCAGGCTGGAACCACTTTGATATACCGTTCGTTTTCCGCGAGGGCAAGGAGGTTGATCCGAAGAAACTCGACGAGGGGCGTTACAGCCTTGCGATCATAATGACATCGAGCGAGGAGGGTGACTACTTCTCCGGTGCTATCGGCAGCCGTCTGCTTGTGGATGAACTCTTTATCCAGTGCCAGTAACTCAAATTCCGGCAAAGTCGCAATTTGAAGGACATAGTTCTCAGTGAGGAGGTTGGGTGGAGTAATTTGATAAATTGCAAATAAGAATGAAGAAGATATTGATAGGGATTGCGGTGATTTTGGGTACTGTATGCTCTGCATGGGGTCAGGAGGAGCGGCCACGCAGCATTTACAAGTCGATTCTGCTCGGATTCGAGTATGAGGTGAATGCCGGTGTGAATCTCGGTGGCGCCTCGCCGATACCGCTGCCTCAGGAGATCCGCAAGATCGAGGGTTTCAATCCGTTGCTGAATCTATCCATCGGCGCTACCGTCTATAAGTGGTTCGATCAGAATCGGCGTGAGCAGAACAACACATGGGGTATTGCGTTCGGTTTCCGTCTGGAGCAAAAGGGTATGGAGACGGATGCCTCGGTCAAGAACTATGGCATGACAATCGTAAACGAGGGTAATCAGATGTCTGGCCGCTGGACGGGCAAGGTGCATACCCGCTATGTGTCGCAGCTCTTCACAATACCGGTGGTGGCTACCTACCGCCTCAATTCCCGCTGGCGCTTCAACTTCGGTCCATACGTTGCCTTCCTGATGAAGAAGGATTTCGAGGGGCGTGTTTATGACGGCTATCTGCGCGAGGGAGATCCCACGGGTCCCAAGTGGGAATTCACCGACGGCAAATATGCCACCTACGACTTCAACCAGGAACTGCGCACCTTCAACTGGGGACTGCAGGCGGGAGCCGCTTTCCGTGTCTTCAAGCGTCTGTCGGTAAACCTCAACCTCGACTGGGGTCTGAACGACATCTTCCGCAACAGTTTTGAGACTGTCACCTTCGATATGTATCCTATATACGCCAACATCGGTTTCGCCTACGTATTTTAACGGAACGCACTGAACCTCAGGAACCCATGTCCGGTGTGATGGCATGATATCATATACTGATCTCCAGGCTTGCAATAGAAGGGATAAAAATGTAAAACCTCTGAAATCCAGATGATTTTGGAGGTTTTAGTTATCCACAAATGGCGTTTCAATGCAAAATATTGAAGTAGCGGTGCAGCCAAAAAGGTACACCTCCGAAACGTGAGACATGAGATGAAAAATGCAATTATCGGCATTAAAGCCGATAAAATTGAATTGTAAGATGGAAACATCCGCGACAAAAGATAAAACACTATATTCCATACTGTTTGCAGTCAGCTTCGCCCATCTGCTGAATGATATGATGCAGTCCGTCATTCCCTCCATATATCCCTTGATCAAGGATGAATATGGATTTACATTCGGGCAGATAGGAATGATAACACTTGTGTTTCAGATGACATCGTCGCTGTTGCAGCCGCTTGTGGGTCGTGTGGCAGACGGCCGTCCCATGCCATACGCATTATCTGCCGGAATGGTATTCACACTCATAGGTATCATTCTTCTTTCAATAGCCAATCAATACGCGTTTATCATGGTGGCTGTAGGTGTCATAGGAATGGGATCTTCTATATTCCACCCGGAAGCATCGCGCATTGCCCAGCTTGCAGGAGGCAGAAATAAGGGTCTGGCACAATCCATTTTTCAGGTCGGAGGCAACGGCGGAAGTGCGATAGGCCCATTACTTGCCGCGATTATAATCATTCCGTATGGACAACACTCCATTATCTGGTTTGCAATAGCAGCCTTTGTCGCAGGTGCCATTTTATTGCCGGTCGGGAAATGGTATAAAGGAATACTTTTCAAATTGACACCGGGGCCAGTTGTTGTTGATTCGGCAATAAGGGCCTTGTCACGTAGTCGGATAAATTGGGCAATTGCCATATTGTGCCTGCTTACGTTCTCCAAATATTTCTATATGGCGAGTATGACAAGCTATTTCACATTCTTCCTGATAGATAAATTCGGGGTTGATATCAAAGTCTCGCAGCTATGTCTTTTCGCATTTATGGCGGCGGTGGCTGTCGGCACAATTCTTGGCGGAGGCATCGGCGACAGATACGGACGCAAGTACGTTATCTGGGGTTCAATTCTGGGAGCCGCTCCATTCACATTGGCGTTGCCGTATGTCAATTTTACTCTTACCATAATACTTGCCATAATAATCGGACTTGTAATTTCATCTGCATTTTCTGCCATATTGGTGTATGCAACCGAATTAAAGCCTGATAAAGTCGGCATGATGGCAGGCTTGTTTTTCGGGCTTAATTTCGGTCTTGGCGGCATAGGCTCTGCCTTTTTCGGATGGCTTGCCGACAAGACCAGCATAGAGTTCATATTTCAGATAAGCACTCTCCTTCCATTGTTGGGAATGGTGACGGTATTCTTGCCGAACATCGACGGAAAACGTGTAAAATCTTTATAGTAGTATTGCAGTTAAGACTGTAGATTACTGGATAAATTTACTGCCCGGGGGAGCCTTGGCTCCTCCGGGCAGTTTGTGAGTCGGCAGTTGGGTCCGGGTTATTTCACGGCAACTTTGGTAGCGTTGCCGTTGGCAACGCGGATGTAGATACCGGTTGTGGGTTCTGCCACGCGTACGCCCTGGAGGTTGAAGTACTCGGCTGTGCCGTTCTCTGTCCCGATGGCGGTGATACCGGTTGTAGTGCTGAATGTTACAGTCTTGACATTGCTCTCCAGGCCAGTCTTTGTATCTTTGGCGATGTAGGTGAGCCTGTATGTCTTGCCCGGTTCGATAGCCAGTGCATTGCCGTCATACTTGACATAGTTGTCGGGAACAACCTTAGAAGGAGCATAAGCAATTTCAGGGGCTGCAGAATTTTCCTCAAGGAGATACCAGATGTCTATGCCTTCGACAACGGGGAATTTAACTTCATCGCCAGCGTTTACGGTAAAGTTTTCGCCATCATTGACCTCCATTCCATTGATATGAATTACAGGAGCGGCAGGCAATGGATTTGTGGTGAAAGTAACATCGATAGGCATAGGTTCATCTGCATTTGTCCACATCACATCGATTTTCATGTTGGCAAAATTGTCTGCGTCGATTGTCCCCGTAACGGTTACATCCGCTACAATCATGCCTTCGAGAAGCTGAAGGTCATTGACTGTTCCGTTATAATTGCGGACCCCATTGGATGTGGTGATTGCAACGTCCGGAACGACTATATCTCCGAGGGGCAGCAAATCTTCACCCATCGATAAAGAGAAATCAGGAAGTATGAAGTCGCAAGAGGTATAGGATTTATTTACTATTGAAATGGTGGAACTCTGATTGTCGGTAAGCTGTTCTCCCGTCATTCTTACATTGAGATAACCATTGTGGTTGTCGGTATAAGGATAATAGATTAATTTTACATCATCTATTGTCAATGAATTACCCTGTTGCAGATTGTTCGAATTGAAGTAGTCGCCCGCAGAGAAAATAACATTGAATTTTTCGGGAGTTGACTCTGTTAAATAGTTGAAATCAATATGGCAGAGCGTCCATTCATCAGTATTGCCTTCGAATGAAATTTCAGCTACTGCAATCAGTTCCGCATCAGGAGTAGGTGTAATTTCGCCTCCTTGCGTATTTTCCATTAAATCCAGACCATCATGATTGTCTTTATAGTACTGCTGTAAAATATTTCTGTCGCGGTCTTCCATATTGACATTTTTAGGGGTCGAGAAAGATATCTCTCCTGGCACGTTTGCCTGAGTCCACGTCCCTTTCCAAAGGTAAGCGATAACAGCGGCCTTTTCCGTCGATTCCTCAGCGCGACTGACTTTATACATGAATTCTATGGCATCGGGTCGGCTGGTAAAGTCAATACCTCCGAATGTACCGCCATCCTTGTTGGCGGCATTAAATCCCTTGGCGGTTGACCATGTTTTTCCTAAGGTTACATATCCGGGAACCGTTTGACTGGCGAGAATGGAATTCGGGGAATTGTAGACTTTTACGGCGCTTGTAGGCTTTTCATCCGTAGAATTATAACCTTCAACTTTTTCTCCTGTAATGGTTGCACCCGCACCTCCCATTCCTATGACTTGGGATATGCACCAGGGGAGAGGAGTTGTACCGTTTGTTTTTTTATTGTCGCCAGCTGTCCAGGGTGTGCAATCACCCCAGTTTTCCTCGAATCCGTTGTTCGGGAGCTGCTGGTTCGCTTCTTGGGCGTAAGCCGCGAGGGGGGGGAGCAGCAGCATGGCGCCGAGAAGGGCTGTTGTTACTTTTTTCATTTTGTTGTTATTGTTGTTTTGAATTCAATTTGTTGTTGGCGGACAAATGGACCGTGTCCGTCACGACGCGGAACACCGGAGGCTCTTTAGCTTCTGGCTCTCGCGCCCGGTTTAGCGCGTTACTTTGCCTCCGTCTCTGGTTACGCGGATGTAGAGACCATTGGCGGGAGCGGCGGTCAGGCGACGGCCATTAAGGTCGTAGTAGGTAGCTGTGCAGTCATCGTCGACCAAGCCGGTGATGCCGCTGAGATCAATCTTGTCTGTGGTGAAGGTTACGTTGATGGGCATAGGGTCGCCGCCGGTGTTGGTCCACATCACGTCGATCTTCATGTCGGCCACGTTGTCGCGGATCTTGCCGTCGAGTTTCACGTCGGCGATGATCATACCACCCATGAGGGTCATGTCCTTGGTCTCGCCTTTGTAGGTATCCTCGTTGCCGGAGGCAGTCACCGACACGTTCTCCAGAGCGATGTCACCGAGTGGCAGGGGTGCCCCGCCGAGGTCGATGGTGAGGTTGGGGAGCAGGAAGTTGCAGATTCCCTCGCCGGTGGGGGTGATGGTGATGGAAGAGGGCTGGTTGTCGGCAATCTTTTCGCCACCCATTTCAACGTTGAGGAAGCCGGGGTAGTTCTTGGCTTCGCCTGCGGCGAAAGATACTGCGTGGAGCAGAAGCATACCGCTCAAAAGCGCGTAAATTTTCTTCATATTATGATATAGTTAAAAAAATTATCTTGTGAATAAATTATCTTGTGAATATGGTGAAAAATATATAAAGTATCTTGTTCCTTAATCCGATAATCATTGCAAATTTAATCAATATTTCCAATTTGACCAATAGAATGCCCCGGTTTGTCACTAATTATGTGAAAAAAGTGCCAAAACGAACAATGATAATGTATCCTTTGCGTGAGGTGTCAGGGGGTGGAAAGGGTGCGTTCGCCCATGTCGCGGGCGATCTCTTTGCGCATGGTCATCACGTCGCGGATCTCTACATCTATGCGATGTTCCTCCTCAGCGTCACCTTTGTCTACAGCTTCCGACAGCTCTTTCATCAGTTCTTTGAGCCTGATGTCGAGCAGTTCCCCTTTCAATTCTATCACGGAGCGGGGCACGAGTATTTCGAGTCGGTCCTCCTCACGCTCGGCAGGAGCCTCGCGGCTGTAGATATGGCTGAGGTGGTGCCGTTCGCGAAGGAGTTCGGCGGCTTCGCGCCGGACTTCGTCATTCTCGTGGCTGAGCAGTTCGCGTCCCGGCCAGTCCTTCCGGAAGTCGGACAACCGTCCCTCGCGCCGTCCGGCGATGACGGCTGCGAGCCGTTCTTCCTCCCGCCTGATCTCATCGACGGAGAGATCCCTGGCCGCGATTTCGCGGATGCCTTCGGCGCGCATCCGCTTCGCCTCCTCGTCGGCCGCGGCGCGTTCCCGCGCGAACGCGTCGGCGAAATCTCCGCGCATCCGCTCCAACAGTTCCGACATTTTAGCATAAAGCGGCACGGTATATTCCACACCATCCACATCCAGCTCCTCGCGGACGAATTCCAGCACATCGATCTCCCGCTCACTGCCGTTCTCGTCCACCTGCGTGCAGAAAGGCATATAGCCATAGCGCACACAGTAGCGCATCAGTGCCTGCTCGGCGCGAGCAAGCGGAAACACCTGCGTCCGTAGTCCTACGGCCAGAGGCTGTTGCCGAACCTCATGCGGCAGTGCCGGAGCGGATGCCGGCTGTCCGGAGACGCCTGCAACATCAGTGCCGGGTGCTGATACCGGTGTTGGCTGCATAGCTTCGGGAAACTCCCGGCGCATCCGTTCGCGGCGCCGTTTTTCCACCACTTCGGCCACGGCCTTGGCCACAGCCTTGGCGATGGCTTCCTCCGAGATACCCAGCAGCGAGGCGCACTCTCGGATATAGACATCACGCGACACCACATCCGGGATGTGGGCTATCGATTCCACCACGCTGTTGATGGCGGCGATGCGCTGCTGCGGGTCGTTCTTCATCTCCGCCAGCATCACCTGCGCCTTATAGCGGATGATGTCGGTCTCATGCTCCGCCACGTAGGCGCGGAACTCCTCCGGAGTGTTCTTGCGCGCGAAAGAGTCCGGGTCATCTTCAGGCGGCAGACGGAGCGTCTTGACATTCATCTTGTGGGAGAGGAGCATGTCGATACCGCGCAGAGACGCCTTGACTCCGGCTGCATCGCCGTCGTAGATCAGCGTGATGTTGTCTGTAAACCGATGGATAAGCGCTATCTGGCCGTCGGTGAGCGCAGTTCCTGAAGAGGCCACCACATTTTTCATGCCAGACTGCCACATGCCGATCACGTCCATGTAGCCTTCCACAAGGAAGCACTTGTCCTCGCGTACGATAGCCGAGCGCGCCTGATAGATGCCGTACAGCTCGTTGCTCTTCTTGTAGAGTTCCGATTCGGGAGAGTTGATATATTTTGCCAGTCCTCCCTTGAGGTCGCGTCCTCCGAATGCAATCACTTTGCCCGAAGTGTTGAGGATGGGGAAGATGACCCGGCCGCGGAAGCGGTCGTAGTCGCGCCCCTGTTGCGAGGTCCCCACGAGGCCGAGCTGCTTGAACACGTCAAGCGGGTAACCGGCCTTGAGGGCAGACCCGGTGAGGTGGCTGCCGCGGTCGAGGGCGTATCCGAGATGGAAGGCGGCGATGGCTTCGTCGGTGACGCCGCGCCCCTGAAGATAGGAGAGGCCCACGTCGCGCCCCTCGTCGGTCTCCGTCAGGTCATGCTCCATCAGGCGCATCGCCCATTCGTTGGCAACGAGCATGGACTCGCGCTCCGACTGCCGGCGGCGCTCCTCGTCGGTGAGTTCCCGCTCCTCCACCTTTATGCCGTAGCGCCTTGCCAGGTGCAGCAGAGCCTCGTGGTATGAGAGTCCCTCTTTCTCCATGATGAAATTCACCGGCGAACCACCCTTCTTGCAGGAGAAGCAATAACAGAAATTCTTGCGGCGGTTCACGGAGAATGAAGGAGTGCGTTCGTTGTGGAACGGACAGAGGCCCATATAGTTGCCTCCGCGCCGTATGAGGTGGACATAGTCGCCCACCACCTCTACAATGTCGGCTGTATCCTTTATCTTCTGTACAGTGGCTTTGTCGATCATCGGGCCGAGATATTGCGGAGATCCGTGACGAGGCGGCGGATTTCCTCGCCGGTCTCGAGGCGCGTCGGCACGAGGGGGAGACGGAGCTGGTTCTCGATGAGTCCGAGGGCGTTGAGCAGCGATTTCACGCCGGCGGGGTTGCCGTCGACGAACAGTTCGTCGTAGAGGCGGGAAAAGCTGTAATGGATGGGGAGTGCTTCGTTGAAGCGTCCTGCGAGACAGAGGCGCACCATGCGGCCGAACTCTTCGGGAAAGGCGTTGCCCACCACCGAAATCACTCCCTCGGCGCCGAGCGAGATAAGGGGATAGGTGAGGGCGTCATCGCCCGAGATCACCTGGAACCGCTCAGGCTTGTGGTTGATTATCTCCTCGATCTGCTTGAAATCGCCCGAAGCTTCCTTGATGCCTATTATGCCCGGGAACTCCTTGGCGAGCCGGAGCGTGGTGGAAGCCTTGATGTTTATGCCGGTGCGTCCGGGCACGTTGTAGAGCACCACCGGCAAAGGGGAAGCCATGGCCACTTCGCGGTAATGAAGGTACAGGCCCTCCTGCGAGGGCTTGTTATAGAAAGGTGTCACAGAGAGGATGGCTGAAAAACCGGAGAGGTCCGTCGAACGGATTTCCTCGGTCAGCGAGCGGGTGCAGTTCCCCCCCATGCCGAGCACGAGCGGAATGCGGCCTGCCGTGCGGGTCACCGCAAACTCTCTGACGGCCTGTTTTTCGGCCGGGGAGAGGGTCGGAGTCTCGCCTGTGGTGCCAAGCACTACGATATAGTCGGCATGTCCCTCCATGATGTGGTCGAGAACGCGTCCGAGCGCTTCGAAATCAATCTCTTTGTCGGGGGTGAAGGGAGTGACGGCGGCCACTCCCAAACCGGTTAACCTGAATGTTTCCATAAAATTTCCGTAGGAATCACGCAAAATTAACAATTTTTCTTCACATATTCGCGTAAATATTGTTAAATAAAGGTTAATCCACTGTCAGAGTACAAACTATAAATCATTATGGAGAACAGCAAGGTTAAGGGGGTAATGGGGAAGACGCGGAATGTGGCCGTGTGGTTCTGGAAGGATATCAGATCGTATGCCGATGTCAAGGGGGATCTGGAATCGCAGCTGGATATCGAGCAGAGCATCCGGTCCGGAGTATCGTTCAAGGGGAGTCAGCTGCTGACCCTCATATTCGCCATTTTTATCGCCTCTCTCGGGCTGAACACCAACAGTATACCGGTCATCATCGGCGCGATGCTCATATCGCCTCTTATGGGTCCGATCATGGGTATGGGTCTCGGAATCGGCGTTCAGGATTTCACGTTGCTGAAGCGGAGCCTGAAGAATATCGTGGCGGCAGTCCTCGGATCTCTTGTCACCTCAGCGATATATTTCCTGATTTCGCCCCAGTACGAAGGTGCGAGCCAGCTTCTGGCGCGCACCTCTCCCTCGATCTACGATGTGTTCGTGGCGGTCTTTGGCGGCGCGGCCGGCATACTGAGTGTGGCTGCCAAGAACAAAGGTCAGGTGATGCCTGGAGTGGCAATCGCCACCTCGCTGATGCCTCCCCTCTGCACGGCCGGTTACGGGCTGGCCACATGGCAGATGAATTTCTTTCTCGGAGCGCTTTATCTTTTCTTCACCAATATGATATTCATCATGGTCACTACCTGGGTGGGGGTGAAGCTGATGGGATTCAGGAACGTGGTTTTCCAGGATGAGCGGCGTGCCCGTCGCGTGCAGCGGGTCGTTACAGGTCTGGTAGTAGCCACTGTCTGCGTGAGCGTCTATCTTACGGTGGTTATGATACGCAAGAATGTGTTTATCGAGAAAGCCTCCGCATTTGTGGAGAATCAGTTTGTGTTCCCCAATACGCAGGTCCTGAGCCATAAGGAGTATGTAGAGGGTAACACGCGGCACATTGACGTTACGCTCATAGGCGAGGCGTTGCCGAAGGACTCGCTTCAGTTGGCGATGGTAAACAAAATGGACTCGGTGGGACTCGGGGGAACGTTGCTTACAATAAAGCAGGGCTTCTCGGTGGAGAACGGCAAGGAACTTGACAGCGATGACAGCGGTCAGTTCTATGCATTGATGCAGAATGAGATAGCGCAGCGTCAGGAGGAGATAGACTCGTTGAAGTCGATAGTGTCGCTGCATAAACAGTTCTCCGACGAGAGCGTGCGCGTCTCGCCGGAGATTAAGGTACTGTTTCCGTCGGTGAAGGATATCGCGTTGGCGCGGATGGTAGCGTCGGCGGTGGGCAGCGACCAGAACACTGACACGATCGACATGATGTTTGTCAACGCGCCGGCGGGTATGACTGCGGCTGACCGTCGCAAGCTGACCGAGTATGTCGAAGTCCGGCTGAACCGTAAAAACATCCACCTGACCCTGAACCCCTCAGGATTTCCCTGGCCTTCTCGAAAGTAATCAGTCGAGGAAGGAGAGGGTGTATTCGCGGTCGAGGCGGTTTGAGTCGTTGTATCGCAGGATTACGAAGAATTCGTCGTTGACGTTTTTGAATTCGTACCGCATTGTTTTGACGTGTCCCTCATCGTAGTAGGATACCTCGGATGCAAGCAGTATGCTGCCTTTGCCGGTCAGGCGGCAGAGACCGAAGAGTTTTGTGGGATCGCCGGCGGCAGCTTCCCAGCCTTCAGAATCGAGCAGAAGCCAGTTGAGATCCAGATTGAAGCTGTTGTAATATCCTAACTGGTAACGTGCCCTGTCCTCACGCAGGATGTTTCCGTCGAGCCATGTAGCCGTCGTCAGATTGTCGGCTTTCCATGTCAGATCGGTGATCACAGAGGGTTCCTTCTCCTCCTTGACAGAAGTCCGGATCAGATGTTTTGTGTCATCGTACTCGTAGGAGAGCACACTCTTTTCCGAGACGGTGCCTTCATGGTCGAGCACGTAGCCATTCTCGCCCAGGCCGTTGTTGATGGTCAGTGTGACGAAATACTTCAGCATGCCGTCCTCGTAATAGTTATACTCCGTGGAGGTGGCGTCGTAACGGATGTTGCAGTTGCTGTTCTGGTGACCGATGGTCTTCACTTCTGTCAACAGTCCGTTATCGTTATACTTGAATGTAACCTGCGTAGTCTCCGTGATGCCCTCACTTTCAAAATCCTTCACCTGAATCGAGCCTATGATCGATTTTGGGAAACAGTAGTCGGGCAATCCGCCTGGGAAATCAGGTTTGTTGGGCTGGTCGGGGAGTTCGGATCCACCGTTGTTGTTGCTGTCTGGTTCTTCGTTACAGGCTGCAAGAGATGGTGTCAGTGCGATTATGGCTGCAAGCCATAGATGGTTCTTTTTCATGTCGATGTTATTTAGTTGTTTATTGTTCAAAGTACAAACCGTTGGTCAGACTCTTCTTGTTGCCTCTTACCTGCTCCAGAGGGGCGCATAGCAGAGTGCGAGGACAGGATAAATCTCAAGGCGTCCGATCAGCATTTCGAAGGAGAAGAGCCATTTCAGAGTATCGGGAAGCATGGAGTAACCGGCGCCGGTGGCGCCGAAGCCGAGTCCGGCGTTGCCCATGCAGGATGTGGAGGCGAATAAGGAGTCTGTCAGCGGATATCCGCATGCCGTCATGGCCATAGCGCCGGCTACCACCGTCAGCATGTAGATGGTGATGAATCCTACCAGACGGAGCATCACATTCTGAGGAATCTCCTTGCCGCCGACCACCACCCGCTTGATACTGTTGGGCATCAGCGTGTGGACAATCTCGTTTCGGAGATTCTTGGAAAGAGCCACTATCCTGTCGATTTTGATGCCGCCTGTTGTGGACCCTGCGCAGGCGCCGCATGTCATCAGCATGATTATGATGATGAGGGGGAGGGGCCCCCAGGCTGCAAATGGAATAAAGGAGGAGTACTCAAAACCTGTGGAGGTCACCGCCGAGCTGACCATGAAGAGCGGGGAGAGCAGCAGGTTGTTGACTCCAGTCGCTCCTTCTGAATGCAACCGGAGTGACATCATGCCGACTGATGCGAGAACGATGACGACGTAGGTGCGGAACACGTTGTTGCGGAAGAGCTGACGCCCTTTGCCGCGCACGGCGTTGTATACCAGTATGAAGTTGACGCCTCCTGTGAACATGAATGCAGTCACGGCCCAGGCTATGGCGGGGCTGTGCCATGCGCCGATGCTGTCGTTGCGGGTGGAAAATCCGCCGGTCGACATTGTGGAGCATGCCTGGCAGACGCTGTCGAACACCCCCATGCCGAGGAAGAGGAGTGTGGCGATCTGGAGGAGAGTGAGCAGCGCGTAGACCGTCCAGAGCGATAGCGCGGTCTGACGGATTCGCGGATGGAGCTTGTCGTGGCTTATGCCGGTGACCTCGGCGTTGAAGAGCGAGATGCCTCCTGAGTCGTTGAGTGAGGGAATGATGGCGATGAGGAACATCACTATGCCCAGACCGCCGAGCCATTGTATCAGCGCGCGCCAGAGGAGTATGCCACGGCTTTGCGCTTCGACATCGGGAATCACAGAGGCGCCGGTGGTGGTGAAACCGGACATGGTCTCGAAAAAGGCGTCTGTGAGCGTGAGGGGAGAGGCGGACAGCAGGAAAGGGATCATGCCGAATATGGAGAAGAAAATCCACACTGATGATATCAGCAGATAGCCCTCGCGGCGGTATATGGGAGCGTGCGAGCGACGGTAGCTGAAAGCGAGAGCGCCTCCGGCAATGCCTGTGGCGACAAATGAGCAGGCGAAGGCAAGCCAGTCAGTCTCGCCGCAGAGCAGACAGACGGCAAGCGGCAGAAGCATCAGTATCGCCTCCAGTATCAGCAGCCAGCCGAATACCCGGTAGAGAGAGTCAAACCTGCCGGAGCGGAGATATGTTTCCCGCATCATCATTCCGCCGTATGTGAAAGCAGGGCCGGAACCCGGCCGAACATCTTGAAGGTCCGTTGGTAATAAGGTGTTGTCATGTCGGATATCACCACACCTTTGGAGGATGACGCGTGGATGAACTGCCGGTCGTCAATCACTATGCCTACGTGCGACACGCGGTTGGCGTCCTTGCCGGTGGCGAAAAATACAAGATCTCCCACGGCCACTTGTGCCGGTTCAAGGCGTTTGCAGAATTCCGCCTGTTTCGCCGAATTGCGCGGTAACTTGTGACCCGCCACATCTTCGTAGATCTTCATCACCATCCCGGAGCAATCGGTACCGCTTCCCTTGTCGGCCTTCGCGTAAGCGTAGGGGGTACCGAGCCATGTACGGGCCTCTTCCACTATCCGTTGCTGCTGTTTGCCGGCACGCGGAACATGTATCGCTGTGGTGCCGGAATGTTCCGGACCAGTCCCGACAGCCTTGTGCGAGCGGCAGGAGGGGAGCATAAACGCCGCCGCTGTCACCGCCAACAGCAGTGACAACAGTCTTATTTTTGAAATAAAATGCTTATAATCAAATGTATGCAAATAAACGTAGAATCGAGTCATGTAGAAATGCGTTCTTCGGATGATTTACAAATGCAAATGTAACCAAAAAATTCGAAATCACCGCATTCCAACACAAAAACCTTTAAATCTCTACCAGAACGCTGCCGCAGCTGTAGCCTCCTCCGAATACCACCAGCGCGACCTTTTTTCCGCGGGCTATCTCCTTTATTCTCTGGCAGAGGACGAGTGCGGCAGATGCCGAGCCGGTATTTCCGAGTTCCTCGATGTTGTTGAGAAACACTCCCTCTTCCTTGCCGAGTTCCTTGGCTACATACGAGATTATTCTCATGTTGGCCTGATGGCAGATCACATGCGAGAGGTCGTCGACCGAAAGTGAAGCGTCGGTGAGTACCTTGTCGAGCGCGTATTCCATATATTTACATGCGTTCATGAACACATCACGGCCGTTAGGCATGGATATGCCTCCCTCGGCGGGCATAAGTTTCACGCCTTCGGGGCCCGCGCCTATCTGGCCGAGTCCTTCGGTGAATATGCCGAGAATCTTGCGGTCGCTGTCGGCAACCTTCTCTTTCGAAATGAAAAACGCCACCGCGCCGTCGCCCCAGAGGTGGCCCGACTTCGGATCGCTTTCGTCGGCGTAGTAAGTATTGTGTTCCGGGCAGATGAGCAGGGCCTTCGATGCCTTTCCCATGGCGAAATAGCCTTCGATGGCCTCCAGTCCGTTGACAAAAGAGGAGCAGGCGGCTGAAAGATAGAAGGCTTTCGCGCCTTTTATATCGTAGCGGCGCTGGACTTCATGGGCGGCAGTGGCCACCGAGTCGTAGACGCAATAGGCAGCATGGACTATCAGGTCCACGTCGCGGATGTCGTAGGGGAGGGAGGAGAGGGCATCCTCCACGGCTGCGAAAGCCATGGTGTTGACATTCTCTTCCGGGGCCGCCTTCGAGCGGGTGCATATTCCGGTGCGCTGAAAGATCCAGTCTGCATCCAGACCGTTCACATTTTTAAAATAGTCATTGTCGATTCTCTGCGTGGGCACGTAGCTGCCCATAGAGTTGATATACATGCGGATATAGTTTTCGTGGCAATTTTATAACTGCAAAATAAGCAAAATTTTCGCAGATACGAAAGAGAAACGGCACAAAAACTACAAAAATGTGCAAAAAAGAAAAGGATTGTGCTGTGTCTCTTCCAAAACGACCGGCGTCCACTGGCGTAAAATGGGCAGGATAAAAACTTTGACGGGAAAATTATGCGGATTCAAAAAATTGCAGTATATTTGCAAAAAATTTAACTCGTTAAATCTAATCGACAAGCTTCATCATGAAGAAACACAATTTCTATGCGGGTCCGAGCATCCTCACCCCGTACACCATCCAAAAGACAGCAGACGCAGTGATTAACTTTGCAGACACCGGTCTTTCTCTGCTTGAGGTTTCGCACCGTGGCAAGGAATTCCAGGCTGTTATAGACGAGGCGGCAGCTCTGACCAAAGAGCTTCTCAACGTACCCGAGGGCTATCATGTGCTTTTCCTCGGCGGCGGTGCCAGCCTGCAGTTCTGCATGGTTCCTTTCAACCTTCTGAAGAAGAAAGCAGCCTATATCAACACCGGTACATGGGCTACCAATGCCATCAAAGAGGCAAAGCTCTTCGGCGAGGTAGAAGTTGTTGCTTCCTCCGAAGACAATAAATTCAACTATATTCCGAAGGATTTCGTAATCCCCACGGACGCCGACTATTTCCACTATACTTCCAACAACACCATCTACGGAACCGAGACCCGCAAGGACTACGATTCCCCCATTCCGATGGTGTGCGACATGAGCTCCGACATCTTCAGCCGTGAGTTCGACGTAAGCAAATACGAGTGCATCTACGCAGGCGCGCAGAAAAACCTCGCTCCTTCCGGCGTGACCATCGTCATCATCAAGGAGGATGCCCTCGGCCATGTGGACCGTCCCATCCCCACCATGCTCGACTACCGCACCCACATCAAGAAGGGTTCGATGTTCAACACTCCTCCGGTACTTCCCATCTACTCCGCGCTGATGACACTGCGTTATTACAAGGAGCAGGGCGGTGTAAAGGAGATGGAGCGCCGCGACCTCGAGAAGGCTGCAATGCTCTACGACGAGATCGACCGCAACAAACTCTTCCGCGGCACCGTGGCAGAAGAGGACCGTTCCATCATGAACGTATGCTTCGTGATGAATCCCGAATATGCGGAGCTTGAGAAGGATTTCATGGAATTCGCCACATCCAAGGGCATGGTCGGCATCAAGGGCCACCGCTCGGTAGGCGGTTTCCGCGCTTCCCTCTACAACGCTCTTCCCAAAGAGAGCGTGCAGGCTCTTATCGGCTGCATGAAGGAATTCGAGGCAAAACACTAATCAGAAAACAAGAGACAGACCATGAAAATATTGGTTTTCACCGAGAAGCCTTTTGCCCCCGCGGCAGTCAAGGCTATAGAGAACACTGTCAACGCATCGGGCAACGATCTCGAGGTGGTGGAGGGCGGTACACGCGCTGACCTGCTTGAGGCTGTAAAGAACGCCAACGGCCTGATAGTACGTTCCGACAAAATCGATGGCGAAGTGATGGACGCGGCTCCCGAGCTGAAAGTGATTGTCCGCGCCGGCGCCGGCTATGACAATATCGACCTGGCGGCAGCCACAGCTCACGGCATCTGCGTGATGAACACACCGGGCCAGAACTCCAACGCCGTTGCCGAGCTTGTGTTCGGTATGATGGTGATGATGTGCCGCAACCAGTACAACGGCAAGTCGGGCACAGAGCTGAAGGAGAAATCTCTCGGTATCTATGCCTTCGGTCAGGTAGGCCGCAACGTGGCGCGTATCGCCAACGGTTTCGGCATGAAGATAGAGGCTCTCGACAAGTTCGTTCCCGACGCAGCCATGGAGAGCGAGGGCGTGAAACCGGTCCACACTCCGGAGGAGCTCTTCTCGCAGAACGATTTCGTGTCGCTCCACATTCCCGCTACCCCCGAGACCCGCAACTCCATCGGCTATGATCTCGTCATGAAGATGCCGAAGGGTGGAGTGCTCGTCAATACCGCCCGCAAGGAAGTTATTGACGAAGAGGGACTCATCAAGGCGCTCGAAGAGCGTTCCGACCTTCGCTATGTTTCCGACATCAAGCCGGATCGTGCCGAGGAGTTCGAACAGAAATTCGCCGCCCGCGTGTTCTTTACTCCCAAGAAGATGGGTGCGCAGACAGCAGAGGCCAACTTCAACGCCGGCGTAGCCGC
>DERZ01000006.1:30780-30948 GCA_002361155.1 Porphyromonadaceae bacterium UBA3327
CAACTTCAACGCCGGCGTAGCCGCAGCAGAACAGACCATCGCATTCCTGAAAGATGGCTGGAACAAATTCCAGGTGAATAAATAAGCAGGCGGGACAGCGATATCGCGCAATTGGTTCCCACATTGCACTTATCTCCCCGGAGAGTGCGCGAAGGCGCACTCTCCGGG
>DERZ01000001.1 GCA_002361155.1 Porphyromonadaceae bacterium UBA3327
CATGATGGACTGCGTGATGCCTACACGCAACGGCCGCAACGGAATGATATTCACCCGCAACGGTATCATAAATCTGAAAAACAAAAAGTGGGCGGAGGATTTCTCCGCGCTCGATCCCGGCGGGCCCTCCCGCGTTGACGAGGAGTATTCGAAAGCTTATCTCCGCCACCTTTTCACCAGCCATGAGATCCTGGGAATGCAGATAGCGTCGATCCACAATCTCGCCTTCTATCTGTGGCTTGTCAAGGAAGCGCGTCGGCATATCATAGAAGGGGACTTCAAACAGTGGAAAGAGGAAATGACGGTCAACGTCACACGCCGCCTATGATCAGTCTGTTGCGAGGACGCAAAAAACGGGACCAAGTCGAAGTCGAACAGGAATCCGAACGTAAAAAACCGGATCCGCAGCGCAAGAAGCCGGATTGGTCCAAAGTGGGGCTGAAGACTCTCGACATCTATATCCTGAAGAAATTCCTCGGGACATACTTCTTCGCGACCTTGCTGATTTTGGCTGTAATCTCGATGTTCGACATCACCGAGAAACTCGATGCGTTCCTCAGCGCCCCGCTTAAGGAAACCATATTCGATTACTTCGCCTCGTTCCTCCCCTATTTCGCCAACCAGCTCTCTCCGCTCTTCACTTTCATCTCGGTGATTTTTTTCACCACCAAACTTGCCGACCATTCGGAGATAATCGCCATTCTGTCGAGCGGCGTGAGCTTCAACCGCCTGATGCGGCCCTACATGATAGGAGCCGCCGTGATCGCCGCTCTTACTTTCGTGCTCAGCAACTATGCGATTCCTCCAACCAACGTCAAGCGTATCGCGTACACCAACAAGTATGTGAAAAACCGCGCCGTCACCACCGGCATCGACATCCAGATGATGGCGGCTCCCGGAACTGTCGTTTATATCGGACGCTTCGAGAATTCCAACAAGATGGGGTACCGTTTCTCGATGGACAAATTCAACGGCAAGCAACTCGTCTCGCGACTTACGGCTCAGACGGTCACCTACGACAGCACCCGTCAGTATCACTGGATGCTGCACGATTACATGATCCGTGACTTCAACGGCATGACCGAGAAAATAACAAAAGGAAACTCAAAAGACACGGTTATACCAATCGAGCCACGTGACTTCCTAATTTCCATGCACGACCAGGAAACTTTCACCACACCGCAGCTCTCCGCCTACATCGACAAGCAGAAGCGGCGCGGAGTAGCCAACATCAAGGAGTTCGAGATAGAGAAAGAGAAGCGTTATGCCTCTACTGCCGCTGCATTCATCCTTACCTTGATCGGCCTGTCACTCTCCGCAAAAAAAGTAAAAGGCGGTATGGGAATAAATATAGGTATCGGTCTTGTGCTTAGCTTCAGCTATATACTCTTCTCGACCGTGACAAGCTCGTTTGCCGTGTCTGGACTTACAACACCATTCATCGCCATGGGAATCCCGAACGTGATTTATCTCGCAATAGGATTATTTCTCTATTTCAGAGCGAAGAAATTCTGACAGCAGTCATATAAACAGCTAACTGTATCTACAATATAATCTAAAAATATCTCTAATGGAAGCAAGAGTGCCCGATTGGGCAATGGATATGAACTGTGCAATCACGGTGTGCGACCGTGAGGGAACAATAGTATATATGAACGAGCCCTCTCGCGAACTTTACCGCAAGCATGGCAATCTTATCGGCAAAAACCTGATACCATGCCACGGAGAGCGCTCCCGGGGCATAATACGCGACCTTCTCGCCACAGGCGGGTCGAATGTCTATACTATCGAGAAAAAAGGAGTCCGCAAGCTCATCTATCAGTCTGCATGGCGCGAGAACGGCGAAGTGGCCGGCCTTGTGGAGTTCTCTATCATCCTTCCCGCAGAAATGCCGCATTATGTGAGAGAATAAGCCTAACTGCAGCCATGAGGGGCTGAAACTTTAAGGGATACACTCTTATAACCTATTCTGAAGAAGGACTGCGAGTAATCTTTGGGGCGGACCACAGTTCCGTCCCAAATAACTATATCTATGTCTATCGGGACACGCCCCGCATTTCTTGCGGCCGCGTCCCGGCCCGCTCCGGTTTCATATTCCTTGGTAAGGCGCTCCAGCGTTTCCAGCTCCATGCCGGTCCGTCCCGAAAGCACTGCGTTCATGTAAGGTTCTCCGCGGCCATGTATCTCCGGCGTCTCGTAGATGTCGGATGCCTCGCATTCCGACATCACCAGCCGCATCGCCTCGATGGCTTCCTCTATGCTGCGGCGCCGCGGATGCTCGTTCGATCCGAAACTCATCACCACTTCATGCAGCCGTTCATACATTCCCTCCTTTTCGTGCGATTCTACTCCTCCCTGATTCATAGCCGTGTCATTTTTCCGCCTTGGGAACAGTCAGGTTATCCCCGCGCCTCAACGTTATCAGAGTAACCTCCGGGACCGCACCGATACGGGATGGGATCCCCACTTCTCCGACGCCGATATTGACATAAAGATATTCCGGCACATTAGCCCCGTTTGTATAAAGTCCTCCCCACAGATCGTAGCGCCATTTAGCCGGTGACCATTTCCAGTCGCCAACCGTCACCATGGCTTGCATGGCATGGGTATGCCCCGAAAGTGTCAGGTCTATGTTTGTTTGCGGTTCCACTTCCTCTACCCAATGCGCGGGATTGTGGGTAAGTAGTATTTTGTAGCAGGAATCGTTGAGCGTCTCCAGGCCACCCTCTTTATATGACCTCTCGAGATGGCCGTAACACTTGAAGGGAGGGTCTCCCCAGTTCTCCACTCCTATCAATGCGATCGAATCCGTACCTGCAAGCAGAAAACGGTGCTCGTTGTTGAGCAGGGTCCAGCCCATCATTTTCTGATATTCCGCAAGCTTTCTGTTGTTGGCCTCGCGATCCGCAGGATTCTTCCAGTCGATATAGTCGCCGTAATCATGATTGCCGAGTATGGAAAAGACACCCCGGGATGCATTCAGCCTCGAAAGCACCGGCAAGAACGGCTCCAGTTCCTCGGTACGCCTGTTCACGATGTCTCCGGTGAAAAGAATCAGATCAGGACGGCAGGAGTTGATCGAATCAACCAGCGCGCTTACGAAAGTAGTGTCGTTGCCCCAGGTGCCGACATGTAGATCGCTGAACTGGACGATACGGAGGCCGTCGAAACCAGCCGGCAACCTGGGAGAACTTATCTCTACCTTGTTCACTTCTATTTCATGCCGCGTGAAGACAACACCCCACCACATCGTGATGAAGCAGATCACCGACATCGGTATGCCGGCCATCACACCGTAATTCAACTTTCTGTGTCCGCGAGGCGAGAATAGCCTTCCGGTCAGCGAGAAGATGCAATATATCGCTTTCGACAGGTACACTGTGATGTAGCTGAACAGCATCCACATCACAGTCGTGACGCCATTCGCCTCATCTCTGAGAGGCAGACAGGCAATCACTGTCAGAAAGATCCAGCATGCCCCCGACAAAGCTGCATATATCCGCGTGTAAAGTTTCCTTCGGTCGGCTGAACTGTATGACTTCAGATCCATCCGGATATAGAAGTCCACAAGAAAACTTATCACAAAAAGCGACACAAGCGCCGGAACGGGTATTCTCATAATTCAATCTGAAAAGGATGTCATTCCATCCCTCCGAGAATGGTTTTCAATTTGTTTTTGAGAGGATTCGCATACATGGTGAGCATCATGTCGAGCATGAACTTACGCTCCTCGACGGAGACATTCTCCACGTCAACCTTGTTGAGCTGATTTTCAAAATATTCCTCGGTCTCCTTTCTTTCAAGCTCCGAATATTTTCCGCTGAAACGCGTAGTGCCGTGCAGCATGTCGTAGGCGATATAGTTCACCGGGAAAATCTCATAGCTGCGATGGATGGCCTGGTCAATTACCCAGCCCACATATTTGGCCGAGGTGTTGATGTCGGCAAACTCTCCGATTTCGTCGAGTTTGTTGTTGATGCGCGGTGTCATCTGGAAATGTACGCGACCTTTGAACTGGAGCAGACCGGTTTCCATGCTGAAGAGATCGTCGCGTTGCGACTTTTTGAAATCCGGATTGCGACGTCGCAGCAGGAACTCGCGAGCCTTAAGATAGTCATTGGGATCAAACTCGTATGAGATCGACACCGGCATGAGGTTTATCTCCTTTATCTTCTCCATGAAAGAACCCTCTCCTGCGATGGCGAGCATCTTTACGAGCGATTCCTGGGTGTGGTCACTGCTGTCCTTGGCCCGCCCCTCGCGCTGGGCAATCCACACCGACTCCTGCTTTTCGAGAATCGCATGGTGGATATATGCCGACAGTTTCTTGGCCGCCATCAGCCCCTCGCGGAGCCCCGTGTTACGTTTCACGATAAAGGACTTGTTGAGACGCACCAGATCATTGATCCAGTCGAATACGAGGAGATTGTTTCCGATTGCCACTTCCGGTGTGGGCAAATCCCTTCTGAGCAGAGCCAGCCCAAGAAACGAGGCGTCGAGCACTATGTCGCGGTGATTGGTGATGAACGTATAGTTCATACCTGGATTATAATACTTCACTCCTCCGAGCGAGATGCCGGCTGTGGTCGTCTTGGCGAGCATCTCCAGAAAGGGGAACATGATCTGATGCTGGAAATCATACTTGTTGTCCATCTGCTTCATTTCATCGAGCAGCACGGGGACATCTTCCTTGGGCATTGTATAATTCACCGCGTGAAGAAAGCCGGGATCTACGACCAGGCTGGCCATCTTCTCCTTGAAGATTGAGTCGTCATAAGGGGCGATATCACTGAAATCATACTGTTTAGATTCCATAATCATCTGTATTTTAAATTGTTCCCGCTCCGTCGCGATATACGCGCCATTTCTCGGTCAAGGCCTGCATGTCAGCCGGCACGGGTGCCTCGAAATCCATCTGGCGTCCGGTGTCTGGATGCGTAAAGCCCAGTGTGCGGGCGTGCAATGCCTGCCGGGGACAGACTGCGAAGCAGTTTTCTATGAATTTCTTATAATTTGAGGAGGTGTTTCCCTTCAGTATCCGGTCCCCTCCGTACCGCTCGTCGTTGAAAAGGGGATGACCCGTATGCTGCATGTGCACCCTGATCTGGTGCGTGCGGCCGGTCTCGAGCACACATTTAACGAGAGTTACATAGCCGAACCGCTCGAGAACCTGCCAGTGTGTAACAGCATGTTTTCCTTTAGTCGGATCCTGCATCACGGCCATCTGCAACGCGTTGCGCGGATTGCGCGCTATGTTTCCGGTAATTGTCCCGGAATCTTCCGCAAAATCCCCCCACACCAGCGCCACATATTCACGACGTGTCGTCTTCTCGAAGAACTGTCGGCCGAGCATGGTTTTTGCCTCCGGGGTTTTCGCCACTACAAGCAGACCGCTCGTGTCCTTGTCAATACGATGCACCAGTCCGAGCCGCGGATCGTTCACGTCATAGTCCGGATTACCCTTGAAATGCCATGCAAGCGCGTTGACCAGTGTTCCGGTCCAATTGCCATGACCCGGATGGACCACAAGTCCCGCCGGCTTGTTCACAACGAGCACCGTCCCGTCCTCGTACACTATGTCGAGTGGAATATCCTCCGCGACAACTTCAAACTCATATCTCGGACGATCCATAACCACGCTCACGGCATCGCCGGGCTTTACCCGGTAATTGCTCTTTACAGCTTTGCCGTTGACGATTATGCAACCTGCCTCCGCAGCCTGCTGCACCCGGTTGCGCGATGTGCGCTCCAGTCGTTCCGTCAGAAATTTGTCCACACGAAGCAGCTGCTGGCCTTTGTCGGCCACGAACCGGAAATGCTCGAAAAGCTCTCTGCCGTCCGACAGCACAAAGTCCGGTTCGACACATTCCGCATCGTCCCTCGCATCTTCAATGCTACCTCCGGGCGGGATATCTTCCAGCTGCAACTCTTCCTCGCGTGTCATGGTTTCTTCTGTTCGCGTGACATTTATTATCGTGACATTTATTTCTGTCAGAAATACTGTGACTCTCCGCTTTCCTCCTCGGATGACGCCGGCGCCTCCTGCACCGGTGCGGTGTACTCGCCTGACTCTGATGACTGCGTTACCTCCGGTTCGCTGTAAACCTCAGGATTGTTTCGGTAATTGTCCAGATATTCGAGATTCTGCAGAGAGTCCTGCAAGTCGTTGAGACGGCCGTCAGACACCTCCAATACCATCGATGCTGTCACCGGCACCTTCTGCATCTTCCTGACAGCCTTCCCATTGGCCATCACCTTTACAACCCTGTCGGTCGTGCCGAGCACCTTCACCACGCGTATATTCCTGAATCCGAGCTCTTCAAGACGTGCGAGCGCCGACCGGTGCGACTCTCCCCTCAATGCATATTCGTTCGGATGGTTGTCATCATCGAGTATCACCTCCTTGGGGTGAACGGCGTTGATGTACAGAAATATCTTGCGGCCCGGCTTCACTATCGATTTTGCTTTGGGGAACTGCTCGATCACATGCCCCGGCTTGATGTCGTCGCGGTACAGGGAGTCGCGAATATCCACCCTGAAGCCATGATCATACAGCAACTGAACAGCCTGACTGTAAGTCATCTTCTCCACTCCCGGCACCTGCGTGCTCCTGCCATGCTTGGTAAACAAAGCCATGGCAAGATACACGGCATAAACCCCTAAAACAGCTATTATGATTATTATCAAAAAATTAGCCATTACAGGATGCCGGTCAAAAAAACGACTGCCCCAGTTGTATGAATTATCCGATTTCGACTTTTTCAAGATTCAAAGGTTTTTGAAATCCAAAGTTACAAATTTTTAGGTAGCCCCGCAAATTTTTATCCATTTTACTCCACGCACCTCTTATTTATGTTTACGGGAGGCGGATCCTCCCGCTTCACTGCCGTCTGGAGCATTTGGAGCACAATCCCTTCAGCACAAAGTTGGCCGAATGGGCCTCGAAACCGTCCGGAAGCGAAATTGCGGAGGGGTCGATACTCTCCAGGCAGAATATTTCGCCACAACCCTCGCAAAGGAAATGGGCATGCATGTCACCGAGCGAATGATGCTCGCAGCGGCACAGCTCATACTTGAGGCGCCCGCTGCCGTCATCTATGGAATGCACCATGTCTTTCTCGAGAAAAGTGGCCAGCACACGGAACACACTCGATTTGTCCATTGTCCCGAGTATGTCCACCACGTCCGACAGGCACAGAGGCCTGTTCTCTCGTTCAAGGGTGCGGTAAACCAGCAGTCTGTTTGCGGTAGGCTTTATATCCTTGCGTATTAGTAAAGCAGCTATGTGATCATTATCCATGGTTGGTCAGCGTTTCCAGAATGCGGGAGTGAATACGAGCAACACAGTGAATATTTCGAGACGACCCACAAGCATAATGAATGAGAGCAGCCATTTTGCGCCATCGGGAACAGCGGCATAGTTTCCCGCCAGACCGGTGCTTGATGTACCGAGTCCGGTATTGGAGATGGCCGACAATGCGCAAAAGAATCCGTCGCGCACTTCCAGACCCATGAGACAGAGGGCCATGCCTCCGAATAGTATCACCAGTATATATAGTATCAGAAACGCAAGTGTCTTCTGCACTATAGCCGTGGCGGTGCCTTTGCCGTTCATGCTCACCGTAGTTACCGCATTGGGATGCATCATCTTGTAGAACTCATTCTTCAGGAACTTGAACAGGAGTATGAAGCGGTCGATTTTTGCACCTCCCGAGGTACTTCCGGCACATGCTCCCATAAACATCATCACCACCATCACCACTGTCGCCACCGAACCCCACTCACTGAAGTCCGGCTCGACGATACCGGTCGAAGAGAGGATGGATATGGTCTGGAAAAGCGGGTCGATCGTCAAATCCTCCACATTCTCGACAAGTCCGCTGAAAACCACGTTAATAGTCAGCACGACATAGCATCCGGCAATAAGCCAGAGATATACGCGCAATGTGGTGTTTTTCAGCAACATTTTCGGTTTACCGATGGCCGCGTTGTATATCAGCGCGAAATTTACGCCGCCGATAAACATAAAGATTGTCATCACCGTCTTGATATAGATCGAATTCCAGTCCGAGAGCGACATGTCGGAATTGGAGAAACCGCCGGTCGACATTGTGGAAAGTCCATAACACAGAGCGTCGAAAAAATCCATCTTAGAGAATGCCAGCAGCACTATCAATATTCCGGTAAAGATGGCATAGACACCCCAGAGTCCCTTGGCGGTGTAGCTCACCTGCGGACGCAGTTTGTCGTGGGTAATTCCGGTGACCTCGGCATTGAAAAGCTGCATGCCTCCTGAATAGTTCAGCATCGGCACTACTGCAAGCGTGAAAAGGATGATTCCGAGTCCTCCTATCCATTGTATGATACAACGCCACAGCAGTATGGATTTAGGCACATCCACAAGTGTATTGAGAACAGAGGCTCCGGTGGTTGTGAAACCCGACATGGTCTCGAAAAATGCATCGGTAATGGAGAGATGTGTGCCGTAAAACATGAACGGGAGCATTCCGAACAGCGACAGCACCACCCATGTGAATCCTGTCAGCAGGATAGCCTCCTTCTTGCCCATATCACGCGACTTCGGACGCAGCAAGGTCATAAGCGCACCGCAACCGCCGGTTATACCCAGGCAGATCAGGAACGGCCACACCGACTCCTCCTCTACATAAAGGGCTGTCAGACAAGGTATGACCATGAAGGCCGCCTCTATCACCAGCAGCAGTCCCACAACCCTCAGAATCATCGGAAGATTGATGTATGCCTTATGCTTCAGATATATCTGGGCCATTCCCGCGTTACATCAGTTAAACCACTTATCCAGTTTCTGGATGGTGCCCATCAGACTGAAGACCACCACATAGTCACCGGCCATGATCTGCGTGTTACCGTCTATAAGCATGACATGCTCGCCGCGGACCATCGCCGCCAGAGTCATACCGAATGGCAGCTTCAGGGTCCTCACCGGACCCTTTGTGATTTTGGCGCCATCCTTCACATAGATTTCGGCCACCTCGGCATCGGCCATCGCAAGGAATCGCGAACTATCGTCGGCATCTATCAGTATCTGATATATCCGGCTCGAAGCCAACAGTTTCTTGTTGAGTGCCATTCCGATATTCAGATTCTCTGCAAGACCGTAGAACTGCAGGTTCTCCACGTCGGCAATTGTTTTAGGCACTCCGAATTCCTTGGCTGTCATGCAGGCGAGGATATTGGTCTCCGACGAGTCGCTCAGAGCCAAAAATGCGTCGTACTGGTATATGTTGTTCTCCCGGAGCACCTCTATATCGCGTCCGTCTCCGAACACTATCTCACAGTCAGGCAGCTGCGTGGCCATAGCCTCGCAATTGGCCATGTCCGTATCGAGAATCTTGATGTGGAAACGGTCATGGTACAGTTCGGCGAAACGTCTGGCGATCCGGGACCCACCCATTATGAAGGCCTTCCTGATCACGCGTTTTGTCTTGCCGCACAACTTCATCACCTCATCCTTATGCTCGGGAGTGGTGATGAAATAGACGATGTCGTCGGTAAGTATCTCGTCATTACCGTTCGGGATGATGGTCTCGTTATTCCGCTTGATCGCAGCTATGTGGAAATTATGGTTGGTGACGGGCAGGTCGCGCAGTTTCTTGTCGAGCAGCACCGAGTTGCCATGCAGCTTCACCCCTATCATCAGCAGTTTGCCGTCGTGGAGAGCGCCCCAGTAACGCGTCCAGTTGTGGTCGAGGGCCATAGCTATCTCATTGGCGGCGAGATTCTCCGGATATATAAGGAAATCCACGCCCAACTCACGGAGCACCTGTTTGTTTTCCGGAACGAGAAACTCGCAGTTGTCTATCCTCGCCACGGTTTTTGACGCTCCGAGTTTCTTCGCGATCGCGCAGCTTGTGATATTGCGTGTCTCGTAAGGCGTGACCGCTATGTAGAGGTCGGCATCGCCGACACCTACATCCTTCAGGCTCTCGAACGACGATGTGGAGCCGTTCCACGTCATCAGATTATAGTTTGAGTCTATCACGTCGAGCCGGGACTGGTCGCTGTCGAGCAGCGTGATGTCCTGATTCTCTTTCGAAAGCATCTTTGCCAGGTGCGTCCCCACCTCGCCCGCTCCAGCTATTACGATTTTCATGGTTATTCAGCCCCTTTCCTCTAAAAATTAAGCTTTCTTTTTCTCGTCTGTTCCGGATACACCGGCAAACGCCTCCACCGCCCGCACAATAGCCGCGGCATCGATTCCGCATTCCTCGCGAAGCTGGCTCACGCTTCCATGCATAACCCAGCGGTCCGGCACTCCGAGACGCCGCACGGGTACGTGCGACCCTTTCTCCGCCAGATACTCCGCCACCGCCGAACCGAAACCTCCCTCGAGCGCGCCATCCTCTATGGTGACAATCGCTTTGTCCGCGGCTGCAATTCCGTCAATTATTCCGGTGTCGAGAGGTTTGGCCCAGATCATGTCGTAGAGATCTGCCGATATTCCTTTATCCTTCAACAATTCAAGGGCACGGATTGCTTCCGTTCCGATTGGTCCGAACGACAATATCGCGACTCTGGAACAGTCGCTCACGCTCAACGCACGCCCTTTTCCCGGCTCGAGACTGCTCATGGGGGCCGTCATATCGGTCTCTCCCGCCTTTCCACGCGGATACCTTATGGACAGTGGTGCGGAAAAATCCGTAGCTGTATAGAGAAGGTCGCGCAGTGTGGCCGCATCCATCGGCGAGGCAACGGTCATTCCGGGAATCATCCGCAGAAACGTTATGTCGTAGAGTCCGTGGTGGGTGACACCGTCCTCCCCTACCAGACCGGCCCTGTCTATGCAGAACGTCACCGGAAGGCCCTGAATCGCCACGTCATGTATGATGTTGTCCAGACCCCGCTGCAGGAAAGAGGAATAGACCGCCACGAAAGGCTTCTTTCCTGCAGCGGCAAGCCCCCCTGCAAATGTCACGGCATGTCCCTCGGAGATGCCCACATCGAAAAAGCGGTCCGGGAACCGCATCATGCGGTTCATCGAAGTTCCCGTAGGCATTGCCGCCGTTATTCCGGTGATTTCCGGCCTTGTCTCCGCCAACCCGGCAAGAGTCTCGCCGAACACATCCTGCCACAGAAGCTGCGACCCGTTCCCTTTCAGCCTCTCGCCGGTCACGGGATCGAACTTGCCGGGAGCGTGCCATACAGGAGGATTCTCCTCGGCCGGCGCGAAACCATATCCCTTCTGCGTATGCACGTGCAGGATACGCGGCCCCTTCATCTCCTTGATGTCGCGGAGCACTTTGACCATTTTAGTCACGTCGTTGCCATTGAACGGCCCGAAGTATCTTATGTTCAACCCGTCGAATATGTTCTGCTGACGCGATATGGCAGACTTCAGCGCATTGCTGAAGCGCAGCATTATTCCCTTCTTGCGCTCGTCGATAAGTCCATGGTGCCTGCAGAAATTGTAGGCATGGTAACGAAACCTGTTATATCGCTTGGTGGTGGTGATTTCCGAGAGATAATTGTGCAGGGCGCCGACATTGTTGTCTATCGACATGTCGTTGTCGTTTAGAACGATCAGCAGATTGTTCGGATTGTTGGAGACATTGTTCAGTCCTTCGAACGCGAGGCCGTTGCTGATGGAGGCGTCTCCGATGAGCGCCACCGTGTGGCGGTCCTCCTCTCCCGGCGTGTTGAGGTCGGCGACGGCCATTCCCAAGGCGGCAGAGATCGAGTTGCCCGCATGACCGCAGACAAAGGTGTCGTAGCCGCTTTCGTGTGGAAAGGGAAATCCGCTGATGCCTCCTTTAGTGCGCTGAGAGCGGAAAGCCTCTCGCCTCCCCGTGAGCAGCTTGTGGGCGTATGCCTGATGCCCTACGTCAAATACGAGACGGTCGCGCGGAGTGTCGAATACATAATGTATTGCCACAATCAGGTCCACCGCACCCATACTCGAACCGAAATGCCCTGGGTTCTGCGACAGATTATCTATAAGATATTCACGTATCTCCCTGCAGAGCTGAGGCAACTGCTCCACGCTCAGCCGGCGCAGATCGGCCGGACTGTCGAGCGTCGGCAACAATAGGCCACGCGCCACCGGCAACGATTTATCTTCATTCTCACTCATTTCTGTTTCTCTATTCGCCCTTACGGCCATAACGCTTCCAGAGCGGCACGAACACTATTATACCCGACATCACCACTATAATTATATCTTTCAGGGTGAGGCCGTCTTTAGAAAGCATGATCCAGGCGAGCCATGCCCAGACAGCTCCAAGAAGCATAAATCCTGCCACCGCTCCTTTCTTCATCGCTTTCCTGTCTCCTCCCCGTATTCGCGCTCAAGAAACAGCTTTACCTCCTGAAAGAGTTTTGAAGCGAACACGAAATCATTGAGGCTCTTGCTCTTGCTGCGAAATATATTCTTGTCATCGCCAATCCAGTCGCAATGCCCCTTATTTATGAACACGATGTTTTCTCCGATGCCGAGCACGGAGTTCATGTCATGGGTATTGATGATGGTGGTTATGCCATACTCATGCGTGATGTCGCTGAGCAGCTCGTCGATCAGGATGGATGTCTTCGGGTCGAGTCCGGAGTTTGGCTCGTCGCAGAAGAGATATTTCGGATTGAGCGAAATGGCACGCGCTATGGCCACGCGCTTCTGCATACCGCCGGATATCTCCGACGGATATTTGTTT
>DERZ01000030.1:0-8682 GCA_002361155.1 Porphyromonadaceae bacterium UBA3327
ATCACAAAAGGGTCACCAGTCGGTGACCCTTTTTTATGTACGTAACCGATAGTGTGACAATGTTAATATATAAATCGTTGATTGCTGTTACAGTAATGGCGGATATCACATCTGACCGTCATATTATCCGGAGCATGGTAGAGCCGCCATAGTGGCTATAGGTATAAAAAATTAAGCAGACGTGATATTTCTGTATTTTTATAGTTGTGATTTGAATTAATTTTTTTAACTTCGCGGTGGCATTGGCTTGCTGATGATTTCACAGTCCGACGCGGTTAAAAGGGAATCAGGTAAGAGGCCTGGGCAGCCCCTTGCTGTTGTTCCGGATTGACCGAATGTACACGATATAAATGTCGCTGTATAAAACGGTTGGGAAGGCTGTCCGCGAGGAGAACGAGTCAGGAGACATGCCATTCGGTTTAATTTCATTAATCTCGTGGATTAGATTTTGAGATGGACATGATATTACAACTCAACACCGGCAAAGTACGCTTGCATTTAAGATATATGCGTACCATCGGTACACTGACAAAAATGTCAGTGGTATGTTGTCGTGCCTTAATCTGATACTGATAATATTAACTACCATAATATCAACCACCATGAAAATCAATAATTCTCATGCAGGAACATTTGAATCGGGAGACATTCTGATTCAGCTTCTGCCTTCGGAAAGGGAGGGTATCGAGATTGATCTCGAAAGCAGTGTTGCGCGTCAGTTTGGTGAACAGATCAAGAAGATCATAAGCTCTACGCTGAATGAATGCGGAATCACTGATGTAAGGGTAAAAGCTGTGGACAAGGGGGCCCTTGACTGTACTATCAGGGCGCGGGTGACAGCCGCCGCTGTACGCGCTACCGGCAATGATGTCTGGAAAGACTAACATTAAAATAACATAACCATGGAAAGACTAAGACGAACCATGATGTTCGTTCCGGGCAATAACCCCGGCATGATGGCCGATGCACATATATACGGACCGGATTCCATAATGCTTGATCTGGAGGATTCTGTGTCCATGATGGAGAAAGACACGGCGAGGCTGTTGGTTTACAATGCCCTCAAGACAATAGATTATGGTGATACGGAAATGGTGGTGAGGATCAATCCTCTCAATACACCATACGGCAAGAAGGATATCGAGGCCGTGGTGAAGGCAGGCGTGCATGTGGTCAGGATGCCGAAGACCGAGACCGCAGACGAGGTGCGCGAGGTTGAAGCCGAAATTGAAAAAGTAGAACGTGAAATCGGAGCGGAAGGCCGTACACGCATAATGGCCGCTATCGAGAGTGCCCTCGGTGTAGTGAATGCCTACGATATTGCCATATCTTCTCCCCGTATGATGGGTATAGCCCTTGGTGCGGAGGACTATTGTGCGAATCTCAAGACACAACGTTCGAAAGAGGGCGATGAGTTGCGTCTGGCCCGGGAAACAATTGTGGTGGCTGCCCGTGCCGCCGGTATTGACGCTCTCGATACTGTTTTCTCCAATCTCAACGATATGGAGACTTTCCGCCGTGAAGTGGAATACATCAAGACTCTGGGCTTTGATGGAAAGTCAATTATAAATCCGCGCCAGATCGAGGTGGTCAATGAGGTGTTCACTCCTACGGAGAAAGATATCGAGAAGGCCAAGGCCATCGTCGCCGCCATAAAGGAAGCGGAGAAGAAAGGTTCGGGAGTGATAGCGCTCAATGGAAAAATGATCGACCGCCCGGTGGTGATACGTGCCGAGCGCACGATCACACTCGCCAAAGCCGCAGGATTATTAACTGAAGAAGACATCTAAGCCATGAATACCCTCAAAGAACGTCAGAAAGACATCCAGACAGCTGCAGAGATGCTCGGCAAGCCTGTTTATGCGGATGAGGTGACAAAAATCCCTGCTCCGCGCCGTGAACTTCAACATTCAAGTCCGAAGCTGGTCAGCCTTGAAGAGGCAATCAGAATGAGCGGTCTGAAAGACGGAATGACCATATCGTTCCATCATCATTTCCGTGGTGGAGACAAAGTTGTCAACCTTGTTGTGGACAAACTTGCCGACATGGGATACAAGAATCTTCATCTGGCTGCGTCAAGCCTTTCAGATGTGCATGCACCCCTGCTGCGTCATATAAAGAGCGGAGTTGTCACCCGCATTTCCACGTCAGGCCTCCGAGGCGAACTGGCACAGGCCATTTCCGAGGGCATAATGGAAGAGCCTGTTATCTTCCGCAGCCATGGCGGACGCGGCGCGGCAATCGCCAACGGCGATCTTCACATAGATGTCGCCTTTCTGGGAGCGTCATCGTGTGATGCTTTAGGAAACGCCTGCGGCTATTCGCGGTCTGAAAACGCAAAGTCAATATGCGGCTCTCTGGGTTATGCCCTTCCTGATGCGCGATTTGCAGACAAAGTGGTGATTCTGACGGATGATCTCGTGGACTATCCCAATACTCCCAATTCGATATCGGAAAGCGATGTGGATTTTGTAGTCGAGGTGGACTCTGTGGGCGATAGTTCCAAGATCGCATCCGGAGCTATTCGTGATACAAAAAATCCACGCGACATATTATTGGCGCAACAGGCCGCCAAAGTCATTATCAACAGCGGTTATTTCCGTGACGGATTCTCAATCCAGACAGGTTCCGGCGGAGCTTCGCTTGCCGCAGTCAAATTCATACGCGAGGAGATGTTGCGCCGCGGCATAAAGGCTTCCTACGCATTGGGAGGAATAACCGCCCACATGGTGAAGCTTCATGAGGAAGGCCTGATTGACCGTCTTATAGATGTGCAGTCGTTCGACCGTGTCGCCGCAGAATCTCTGAGAGACAATAAGATGCATAAGGAAGTGTCATCCTGTGAGTATGCCAGTGCGGAAGAACCGGGATCAGCCGTCCATTATCTTGACATTGTAATTCTCTCGGCTCTTGAAGCCGATGTCAATTTTAATGTCAATGTACTCGTGGGAAGCGACGGAGTCATTCGGGGAGCTATAGGCGGTCATCCCGATACAGCTGCCGACAGTGCGCTCTCGATCATCGTCTGCCCGTTGTTGCGTGGTCGTATTCCATGCGTCGTCGATGAGGTCACGACGTTGATCACACCGGGTTCTACAGTCGATGTGATAGTGACTGAATACGGTATCGCGGTAAATCCCCGCCGTCATGAGCTCGCGGAACGCCTTGCACAGGCGGGTCTGAAGGTTGTCGATATAAAGGATTTGCGCGACAAGGCCCTCTCCATCATCGGTTCGCCGGCTCCGTTGTCTTTCGGCGACAAGACTGTAGGAGTTGTAATGAACCGCGACGGCTCCGTCATGGATGTCATTAAGAATATCATTGACTGAAACCATCACATCCGGACATGGAAACACTCTCCAGATGTTCGTTGCAGGATATGCTCGCATCACGCGACCGAAGGCGTGAGCGTCAGATGATTCATTTTCAGACCACACCGGCCGCCACTCTTGTAGTGGCGACCGTTGTGGCACCTGGAGAATTCAAGCTTACTCCCCGCACCGGGATTGTTGCCCAGGCAATGATTGAATCTCTGAAAAAGCATTTCGGCCCGCACATTCTTACGATCGGGCATCAGGCTTTTGTATCCGGTCATGAAGTGTGGCTTACACTTGACTGTCCGGCTGTCGAGGCTAAAAAGACTGCGGTGCTCATTGAAGACACTCATCTGCTCGGACGCCTTTTCGACATTGACGTTATACTCTCCGACATGCGTCCCATGAGTCGCGTTGATATCGGGCAGTCCCCGCGTAAATGTCTTTTGTGCCAAAACGAGGCGCGGATCTGCATGAGATCGCGGCAACATTCCCCGGAGGAAATAAACGAACATATCGAGAGTCTTATCCGTGAATATGTCAACGCAAGGTGATGATATGGAAATCAGGAAACTTGATCTGAACCATCCCCGTATCGCGGAACGTGTCAAAAACTTTCTGTCGGATTACGGTCTCAGGCTTGACGGAGGAATCCGGTATTTTGTCGGTCTGTTTGATCCGGATGACAATCTTGTAGGATGCGGAGGTCTGGACGGCAATATAATAAAATGTCTTGCCATGTCTGACGAAACGCGTGGTACAGGTGCTTCCGCCACGCTGATATCGCATCTTGTCAGTGTGGTTCTTGATTCGGGCAGCAATTGTGTGCGGGTCTTTACAAAGCCTGAATACAAAAATCTCTTCAAATCGCTGGGGTTCTCCGTCTGTGGAGAAGGGCGCGCGGCCGTTCTGTTGGAAAGTGACAGTATGCCTCTTGAAAAATACTGTTCTTATCTGGCACTGCATAAGGCGGACGGTGTAATCGTAGCCAATACCGATCCGGTCACTCTCGGCCATCTGTATCTGATAGGAACAGCCGCTTCTAAATGTCGTAAACTCGCCGTAATAACGGTGGGATCACATCCAAAGAACACCTTCGGATATAAGGAACGCACTGCCATGCTGAAGAAGGCTACCGCACATATCCCCAATGTGGAGTTGCTTGACGGGAGCGAGTATGTCATCTCGCAGCTCAGTTTCCCGTCTTATTTCATAAAAAAAGCAGATGAGATTTCTCAATCACAGGCCGAGATAGATCTGGATATTTTCTGCCGTCACATTGCGCCTGCGCTTGGCTGTGCCAGACGTTTTGTAGGGACTGAGCCTACCGATGCGTTGACTTCGCAGTATAATTCCCTGATGAAAGAAAAACTTCCGTCTTGTGGTATTGAAGTCGTTGAAATGGAGCGTTTGACAGAGGATTCAGATATCCCGGTCTCCGCTTCGCGCGTAAGAAAGGCTCTCGCTGAAGGACGTCTGAGACACGCTCTTTCTCTTGTTCCCGTATCCGACACACCTTATTTTCTTGCTTTTCTTGCCGTTCAGGCTCTCAGAGCGGAACTGGAACTCTCTCCGAAGCCCGGGCTGGTGGATCCATTCGACAGGGGATCCCATTCCGACATGGACTATGATCTCATGTCACGAAGCATTGATTCACTCCGGGATTTTTTTGTCAGGCTCGCCGTCACGGCGTTTGAATCGGAGAATATCGACAGTGACACTCTCCGCAGACTGGGAGTTGAGGCGGAAGAGAAAATGATGGAAGCCACCGGGGGAGTCAATACCCACCGGGGCGCCATATTCTCGATGGGACTCGCCGTAGCCGCGGCTGCAAGAATCATTTCGGGAAAAAGCATGCGGACGCTCAGCGCTGAAATCGCGTCTCTAGCCCTAAGCTTCCCCTTGCCTCCGGGCAATACCCACGGCCAGACCGTCCGCCGCCGGTTCGGAATATCGGGAGCAATGGAGAACGCGCGGGCAGGATACGCCCTCCTTTTCGAAAAATGGCTGCCATTCTATCGGAATACCTCCAGGACCGACAACGACCGTCTGCGGCTGCTTATGAAAATAATCAGCGAGCTCGACGATTCCAACGCCATATACCGTGCCGGAGTTCAAAAAGCTGACGAGGCTGCCCGTAAGGCTGCCAGTCTCGTAACCTGTGACGATTTAAAGCTGTCTCTTACAAAACTTAACGAAGAGTTCAGGCGTAACAATATCTCGCATGGAGGGGCAGCCGATATGCTTGCCCTTACATTCTTCATCGATAGCATATACGATACAATAGATTCCCAAATTCCTTAAATTAAATAACATGATTGAACTATTTGACAAAGGTGTATACCTCGTAGACGGTACTACTGTTGTCACCAAACCTGACGGACTTCCCGCTCCTGAGGAAGCCCGCGAGAACACTATCACCTACCAGATTCTCCGCGCCCACGACGCCGACGGATCGAAAGGGGCAAAAATGCGCATCCGTTTCGACGCCATGATGAGCCACGACATCACATACGTGGGCATCATCCAGACGGCACGTGCATCGGGACTGGAGAAATTCCCGATTCCCTACGCGATGACCAACTGTCACAACTCGCTTTGCGCTGTCGGCGGTACGATCAATGAGGATGACCATGTATTCGGTCTGTCGGCAGCCAAGAAATACGGTGGTATATACGTACCTGCCAATCAGGCTGTGATTCATCAGTATGCCCGCGAAGCAATGGTCAAGTGCGGCAACATGATTCTGGGGTCCGATTCACATACCCGCTATGGCTCGCTCGGAAACATGGGTGTCGGCGAAGGTGGAGGCGAGTTGGTAAAACAGCTTCTCAACAACACGTGGGACATCAATTCCCCCGAAGTGATTCTCGTATGGCTTGAAGGCAGCCCCCGCAAGGGTATCGGTCCCCATGACGTGGCCATATCTCTGGTTAAGGCTGTTTTCGACAACGGCTTCGTGAAGAACAAGGTGCTTGAGTTCGCCGGTCCTGGCGTCAAGAATCTTCCGATTGATTTCCGTAATGGCATCGACATCATGACTACAGAGACAACTTGTCTCAGCTCAATCTGGATCACCGACGATGAGGTGCGCCGCCACTACGAGACCCACAACCGTCCTGAAGACTACCGTGAGCTGCTTCCTGGAAAGGTAACCTATTACGACGGTATGATCCGCATCGACCTCAGCAAACAGGAGTCGATGATCGCCCTTCCATTCCACCCGTCCAATGCCTATACCATCCACGAGTTGCAGGCAAATCCAGAGGAGATTCTCCGCGCTGTTGAGGAAGATGCACGCAGCCGGTTCGGCGATAAGATCGACGTTCATCTCACAGACAAGATCAAGAATGGCAAGGTAATGGCCGACCAGGGCATCATAGCCGGATGTTCGGGCGGTACATACGATAACCTTGCCCAGGCGGCTTCCATACTCAAAGACAAATCTGTAGGAAACGACTATTTCTCAATATCGGCCTATCCGCAATCGGTGCCCGTCTACATGGCCGCCACGCGTAACGGCATAGCTGAGGAACTTCTCGAGGCCGGTGTCGTAATAAAGCCCGCCTTCTGCGGTCCTTGCTTCGGAGCCGGCGATGTTCCGTCGAACAACGGACTTTCCATCCGCCACACCACGCGCAATTTCCCCAACCGCGAGGGATCGAAGCCGGGTCAGGGCCAGATATCGCTTGTAGCCCTGATGGACGCGCGCTCCATTGCGGCCACAGCCGCCAACGGAGGTGTCATCACAGCCGCTACCGACATAGACTTCGAGGATACGCACAAGCCATATAACTTCGACGGCAAGATATACGAGCGCAGGGTCTACAACGGATTCAGTCGCGAGAACCTTTCCGAAGAACTCCGTTACGGTCCCAATATCAAGGATTGGCCGAAAATGTATCCGATGTCGGAAAATATGCTTCTTGAACTTGCGGCCGTGATCCACGATCCCGTCACCACGACCGACGAGCTGATTCCCTCCGGCGAGACTTCGAGCTATCGCTCCAATCCGCTGAAGCTTTCCGAATTCGCTCTCTCTCGCCGGGTTCCCGAATATGTGGGCCTGAGCAAACGGATTCAGAAAGAGGATCTGGAGCGTCGCGAAGGCAACACTCCGGCCGACATCGTGAATGTGCTCGGTAAAGTCGGGGCAAACGCTGCCGACACATCTTTCGGATCATGTGTGTTCGCCAACCGTCCCGGCGACGGATCGGCACGTGAACAGGCAGCGAGCTGCCAGAAAGTGCTCGGAGGCGATGCCAATATATGCTATGAATATGCCACCAAGCGCTATCGCTCCAACTGCATCAACTGGGGCATAGTGCCCTTCACCCTTGACAAAGACACCGAGTTCGACTATCTCCCCGGCGACTATGTTTTCATCCCCGGCATCCGGGAAGCAATCCTGGGCGGTGAAGAGGAAACGATGGCAAAAGTCATCACTAAAGCAGGCGAAATCAAAGACATAAAACTCTATTTCAAGAATCTCACACCCGTCGAAAGGCAGATCCTCGCCGATGGGTGTCTCATGAACTACTACGCTAACCAAAACAATAAATAAAAACCAGACACCATGGAAAAAATCAAAATGACAACTCCCGTTGTGGAGATGGACGGTGACGAAATGACCCGTATCCTGTGGAAGATGATCAAGGACGAGCTCATTCTTCCGTTCGTAGACCTGAAGTCGGTTTACTTCGATCTGGGTCTGCCCGAGCGCGACAAGACCGAGGATCGCGTAACAGTCGAGGCGGCCGAAGCCACAAAGAAATACGGTGTGGCTGTGAAGTGCGCCACCATCACTCCGAACGCCGCGCGCATGACGGAATACAGCCTCCATCAAATGTGGAAAAGTCCTAACGGTACCATCCGTTCCATTCTTGACGGAACGGTGTTCCGCACTCCCATCACCATCCCGAGCATCAAGCCCGCTGTGCGCAGCTGGAAGAAGCCTATAACCATAGCGCGCCACGCCTATGGCGATGTCTATAAGAATGTCGAGATACGCGTGGAGGAAGCCGGAACGGCTAAGCTCGTATTCGACGGAGCCAACCAGCATGAAGAGGTGGTTATCCACGAGTTCCAGGGTCCCGGCGTCCTTCAGGGAATGCACAACACCGACAAATCGATACGCTCCTTCGCCCACAGCTGCTTCAAGTTTGCTGTAGACACCAGACAGGATCTCTGGTTCTCTACCAAAGACACCATATCGAAGAAATACGACGCCCGTTTCCGGGAAATATTCGACGAAGTGTATCAGGAATACAAGAGCGACTTCGAACGTCTTGGTCTTGAATATTTCTACACACTTATCGACGACGCGGTAGCCCGCGTGATAAGGAGTGAGGGCGGCTATATCTGGGCC
>DERZ01000030.1:8960-11097 GCA_002361155.1 Porphyromonadaceae bacterium UBA3327
CTATATCTGGGCCTGCAAGAACTATGATGGCGATGTGATGTCCGATATGGTCTCCACCGCTTTCGGATCGCTGGCCATGATGACCTCGGTTCTCGTTTCTCCCGATGGGAAATTCGAGTTCGAGGCTGCCCACGGTACCGTGACACGCCACTACTACAAGTACCTCAAAGGCGAGGAGACATCCACTAACCCCATGGCTACGATATTTGCCTGGAGCGGTGCTCTGCGCAAGCGCGGCGAGATTGACGGATTGCCCGAACTCGTTGAATTCGGCAACAAACTCGAGGATGCATGCTTCGACACCCTCAACGCCGGCATCGTGACAAAGGATCTCGTCAACATCATGGAAGGTGTGGAACCAACCCCGGTGAACTCCGAGCAGTTCCTTAAGGCAATCCGTGCCAACCTGGAGAAGAGACTGGCATAAAGAACAGCAATCCTAACAGAATACAGGCTCAAATACATCTTTTGAGCCTGTATTTTTTGTTGCTTAGAGAAAAAATTTCGTAATCCGGAACAGCTGTATTACAAAACATTCATGAGTGTCCTGTCGAAGCAGGTGGCTCAAGGCCTGGAGGCCGGAAATGGCTCTTGTCATCGTCATGGACAGTTATGGATCCGTACAGGACCTCTCCACAGAACTCTCCACAGAGCCCATTTGTAAGTAATTATTTTCGTATTTCTTTGGGAATTTATGGGAAGTGTATTAAATTTGCAAAAATTAGGGGATAGGGATTGTTGCGCGCTTTCGTTTCGTGTCTTGTGCGGGACTGGACGCCGGGCCGATACCGATATCATGAAACTGCTTTAAATGACACTTATAAACAAATCTAATTAAATAACAAACAAAGAACTGCTATGTGGTTAACAAGTTCATCTGTAGGACGTAAGTTCATAATGGCCCTCACGGGTGCATTTCTCGTCCTATTCCTTACATTTCACTGTTTGATGAACGCCGTGGCAATCGTGTGGCCTACCGCCTACAACTCCATCTGCGAGTTTCTGGGCGCGAACTGGTACGCATTGCTTGGTACGGTAGTCATCGCGGTGTTCGCCGTGATTCACATTTTCTATGCCGTCTGGCTGACCCTCCAGAACCGGAAGGCCCGCGGTAACGAGCGCTACGCCATCGCCAAGCGTCCGAAAGCCGTGGAGTGGTCTTCGCAGAACATGCTCGTTCTCGGTATCGTGGTGCTCGCATTCCTCGTGGTGCACTTTATCCAGTTCTGGGCCAAGATGCAGATGGCCGAGATTGCCGGCACTGTAGAGGCTCTGCCCCCTGCCGCCGGTACGCTCTTCCTTCAGGAAGCGTTCGGACAGCCCTGGACTCTTGTCGTGTATGCCGTTGGTTTCGTGGCACTCTGGTTCCACCTCACGCACGGTTTTTGGTCCATGTTCCAGTCTGTGGGCTGGGATAACAAGGTATGGATGAATCGTCTGAAATGCATCGGCAACTGGTGGGTGAGCATCGTTGTGGCTCTTTTCCTGGCCGAGGCCATCGTATTCACCGTACGCGCCCATGAGAAGTTCTATCTCACCGACGAGGCTCTTCGCGAGCAGTACAAGGACATGATCGTCCCGATGCTTGAGGAGGATTTCGGCCCCGATGCCGACCAGCTCGGAGCACAGATCGAAATGTCGCCCTATGGACAGGTTTCGATGGGTCTGCGCCAGATGCACTCGCAGATGGCCAACCAGCTCGAACAGGTCAACACTCCCGAAGGCAAGGAGATGGTAAAGGGAAATCCCGAGATGGCATCCCAGATCGAGGAGCTCCAGAAGCGTACCGACGCTCTCGAGAATGTGGTCAAACTCTTCGACTACCTCGAATCGGCTGACAACAAACCCGAAAACTTAATGCCCGCCAGCGCGGGCAACCAACCCTATTAATTAGCGATATGGAAAATATTAAAGAAAATATCAAAGTGATGAATCCGGCTGACTCCAAGATTCCGGAGGGTCCTGTCGCTGAGAAATGGACCAATTACAAGGCACACCAGAAGCTGGTGAACCCGGCCAACAAACGTCGTCTCGATGTGATAGTGGTGGGCACGGGTCTTGCCGGAGCGTCGGCAGCCTCCACGCTCGCCGAGATGGGATTCAACGTGCTCAACTTCTGCATTCAGGACAGCCCGCG
>DERZ01000017.1:0-7668 GCA_002361155.1 Porphyromonadaceae bacterium UBA3327
GATCTCGTTGTCATACCAGCTGATAACCTTCACGAACTTGTCGGTGAGGTAAACGCCGGCGTTTGCGTCGAAGATGGATGTGTGGGTGTCGCCGAGGAAGTCAGAGCTTACCACTGCATCCTCGGTGTAGCCGAGAACGCCCTTGAGCTCGCCTTCAGCAGCCTCTTTCATCGCCTTGCAGATGTCCTCCTTGGTGGCGGGCTTTGCAAGGTTGCAGGTGAGGTCCACAACGGAAACGTCGAGGGTGGGTACACGCATCGAGATACCGGTGAGCTTTCCGTTAAGCTCGGGGATCACTTTGCCTACGGCCTTGGCGGCGCCTGTGGTGGAGGGGATGATGTTGCCTCCGGCCGCGCGGCCTCCGCGCCAGTCCTTCATTGAGGGGCCGTCAACGGTCTTCTGGGTGGCGGTGGCTGAATGTACGGTGGTCATGAGTCCCTCTACGAGACCGAATTTATCGTTGAGGACTTTGGCGATCGGTGCGAGACAGTTTGTGGTGCAGGATGCGTTCGATACGAACTGTGTGCCCTTTACGTATGTGTTCTGGTTGACACCGCATACGAACATGGGAGTGTCATCCTTGGAGGGGGCGGACATAACCACATACTTGGCGCCGGCGTCGATGTGACCCTGCGATTTCTCTTTGGTCAGGAAGAGGCCGGTGGATTCAACCACGTATTCGGCTCCCTTGGCGCCCCAGCCGATCTCCTTCGGGTCGCGGCAGGCCGATACCTGGATTTCCTTGCCGTTTACAATCAGGACACTGCGCTCCAGATCGTAGTCAACGGTGCCGTCGAAACGTCCGTGCATTGTGTCATACTTCAGCATGTAGGCCATGTAGTCTACGGGAAGAAGGTCGTTGATTGCCACAACCTCGATGTCGTCTCTCTTTGTGGAGGCGCGGAACACGAAACGTCCGATACGGCCGAATCCGTTAATACCAATCTTTGTCATTGCTTGATATCTTTTAATTAATGGGTTATTTGTAATTTTTGTTTAAGATACATTATAAAACAACTCGGTATGCGATGATTACATCTCTGTGTATTGAATCCGGAGGATGTGACCCGCGACTCCGGTTGCTATGTTATAACGCTTTTTTGGGGCTTCGGATTGATTCCGGCCTGTTTCACATTGCAAATTTACAATTTTTTTTGCATTTTTGTATCTCAATTAGCAACTTTTATCATTTGCGTGTTATTTAAGAAGACAAATTTTAGTTTTTCTATCCCGGCAGGGCAATATACAGCACAAACGTTATTTTAAAAGATACTTATGGGAAAATTTATTCAGGATTTCAAGGAATTCGCTCTCAAGGGCAATGTTATCGACATGGCTGTCGGTGTGATCGTCGGCGGCGCATTCGGCAAGATCGTGTCGTCGCTTGTCAACGACATTATCATGCCTCTGGTTTCGGTGATCACGGGCGGTGACGGCTATAAGAACCTCAAATGGGTGATAACTCCGGCTTTGGCCGGAGCCGACGGTACGGTCGCCGTGGAGGAGGTGGCCGTCAACTACGGCCTCTTCATCCAGAACGTAGTGGACTTCTTCATCGTGGCTCTCTGTATATTCGTAGCCTTGCGCTACACGGTGAAGTTCATGCGCAAGGAGAAGAAGGTGGAGGAAGCCGCTCCCGCTCCGGAGCCGTCTCCCGAGGTGAAGCTCCTTACCGAAATCCGCGACGAGCTCAGGAAGAAATGATATATGGCGGTTTCTGCCGTCATCATGCGGGTTTTCCCGCCTCCATACTGGTCAGTACTTCCAGAGCGTCGGTGACGGTGGCTGTTCCGGCCACTATCACCGACCTTTTTCCATTCGCTTCCTTGAAGCGGCACCGGCGGAAGTCGCTCTGCACGTATGCGAGCACGCGTCCGAAGGCGTTGCTCTGATAGTAGGCCCTGTTGTCATCGTTGACGAAGAACGCGCGCAATTCTCCGCCGCGCAGCACCAGCCGCTCGATACCGAGTCGTTTGGCCGCCATTCTCAGCGGCACTATGCGTATGAGTTGTTCCGTGGTATCGGGAATCGCTCCGAACCGGTCGCGCAGCTGTTCGCGGAATTCCTCCACCTGCTCGGGACGTTCCATGTTGTCGAGCCGGCGGTAGAGCATGATGCGTTCGTTCTCCTGCGGCACATACTCCGGAGGGAGACGCAGTTCCATGTCGCTCTCGATGACCACGTCGCTTACGAATTCGTCGCTGTCGGTCCCGTCGGAGACGTCGGCGAATGTGTCGGCAAACTCCTCAGTCTTCAGTTCTGTCATCGACTCGCGCAGAATCTGCTGGTAAGCCTCGTAGCCGAGGTCGGCGATGAATCCGCTCTGTTCGGCGCCGAGAAGATTGCCTGCACCGCGGATGTCGAGGTCCTGCATCGCGATATGGATTCCGCTCCCGAGGTCGCTGAAATTCTCGATTGCCTGCAGACGGCGCCGCGCTATCGGAGTGAGGGGATGGCCTGGAGGCACCAGCAGATAGCAGAACGCCTTTCGGTTGCTTCGGCCCACGCGTCCACGGAGCTGATGAAGCTCGCTGAGTCCGAAATTCTGGGCATTGTTCACCAGGATGGTGTTCACGTTGGGCATGTCTATGCCGTTCTCCACGATAGTGGTGGAGAGCAGCACGTCGTAGTCATGGTTGGAGAAGTCTATGATGGCCTGCTCAAGACGCTCCGGAGCCATCTGGCCATGCGCAGTCACTGTCCTTGCGCCGGGCACAAGCCTTCTTATCTTGTTTTCAAGCTCCGTGAGGTTCTCGATGCGGTTGGAGACAAAGAACACCTGTCCGTTGCGGCTCAGTTCGAAATTGATGGCCTCTGCCACTACTTCGTCGTCGAATGTGCTGACATTGGTCACGATGGGATGGCGGTTGGCCGGAGGCGTGTTGAGCGAACTGAGGTCGCGGGCTCCCATGAGCGAGAACTGGAGAGTGCGCGGAATGGGGGTGGCGCTCATCGTGAGCGTGTCGACGTTCACTTTCATCTGCTTCAGTTTCTCTTTGACTGAGACACCGAATTTCTGTTCCTCATCCACAATGAGCAGTCCGAGGTCTTTGAATTTCACTGTTTTGCCGATAAGCTTGTGTGTGCCGACAAGTATATCGATTTTGCCGGCCTCGAGATCGGCGAGTGTCTGCCTCACCTCTTTGGGCTTTCTGGCGCGGGAAAGGAAATCCACGCGCACCGGCAGGTTCTTGAGGCGCTCGGAGAAGGTGTGGTAATGCTGGAGGGCAAGGACGGTGGTTGGGACAAGCACGGCGGTCTGTTTTCCGTCGGCCGCTGCCTTGAAGGCGGCGCGTACGGCTATCTCTGTCTTGCCGAATCCCACGTCGCCGCAGATAAGTCTGTCCATCGGGCGCGGCGATTCCATGTCGGCCTTCACGGCCTGGGTCGCCTTGAGCTGGTCAGGAGTGTCCTCGTAGATGAACGACGCCTCGAGCTCGTGCTGCAGATAGGAGTCGGGGGAGAAGGAGAAGCCTTTTTCCTGTTTGCGTGAGGCGTAAAGCCGGATGAGGTCGCGGGCGATATCCTTCATCTTTCCCTTGGTCTTCTCCTTCATCCGGGTCCACGCGCCTCCGCCGAGCTTGCTGATCTTGGGAGGAATTCCTTCTTTGCCCCGATATTTGGAAAGTTTGTGGAGCGCATGGATACTCACTAAAACCAGGTCGTTGTTCTGGTAGTAGAGTTTGATCATCTCCTGCGGGGTGCCGTTTACGGAGGTCCTGACAAGTCCTCCGAAGCGACCTATGCCGTGATCGATGTGGACTATGTAGTCACCGGTCTCGATCTGGTTGAGTTCCCTGAGCGAAAGCGCCAGTTTCCCTCCGCGCGCCTTGTCGGAGCGGAGATTGTAGTTGTGGAAACGGTCAAATATCTGATGGTCGGTGAAGAAACATGTCTTGGTGGCATGGTCCACAAATCCCTCATGGATTGTGTATTCCACGGGTGTGAACTCTATCTTGTCGCCGCGGTCCTCGAAGATGGAGCGGAGACGGTCGGTCTGGTGGACGGAGTCGGAGAGGATAAGGATGCGGTACCCTTCGGAGAGGAATCTGGTGAAGCTTTCGGATATGAGGCTGAAGTTCTTGTGGTATAGAACCTGAGGAGAACACTCGAATCGCATTGTTGCGTCGGGTGTGAAAACGGCTCCCGCTTCGGAGGGTCCGAATTTCACTGTTTTCATGCCGAGCATGCGTCGGATGAATGTTTCCGGGTCCACCACTTTGCTCATGGCCTCCGGGTCGCCTTCTTCGGCGATGGATGCCGATTCGGAGTATGTTTCGCCGGCTATGGCCCTTATGCGCTCGGTCACGAACGAGGGGGACTGGCAGAAGAGCACTGTCTCTTCCGACACGAATTCAAGCAGACTGATTCCGGAGGCCGTATCGGCTACCGACGGGGGCAGCAGGGAGGCGGATTCTATCTTTCTTTCGCTGAGCTGGGTCTCAACGTTGAACACCCTGATGGAGTCGATCTCATCGTCGAAGAAGTCGATTCGGTACGGCAGTTCTCCCGCGAAGGACCATACGTCGACAATAGAGCCGCGTCTGGCGAACTGTCCGGGTTCGTAGACGTACTCTGTGGTGTTGAATCCTAATTCGAGCAGTCTTTTCACCAGGTCCGACATATTCATGCGGCTCCCGGCCGCGACTGTCAGGCTGTTTTCCGATATGTGTCCGGCATCGGCCACTTTTTCCGCAAGGGCTTCGGGGCAGGTCACCACCCAGCGGGGAGGATTCTTTCCTTTCAGTCGGTCGAGCACCTCCGTGCGCAATATCTGCGAAGGAGGATCAGGCTGTCCGTATTTGATATCACGGCGGTAACCGCTCGGAAAGATCCCTGCGGCGTCATCGCCTGCGATCCGGCACAGGTCGTTGTAGAGATAGCCGGCGGCAGTGATGTCGTCGGCTATTATGATGGCCGGATGGTCCAGAGGCTCCATTCCGGCGAAGAGCATGGCGGGAGCGCTTCCCGCGAGTCCCTCGAGCGAGATGCGGCGGCATCTGCTGTCGCCGAGGAGTCTGGCCAGAGCGCCCGTGCGGGCGCCGGCGGCGAATATCTTGTCGGCTTCCCGTAGTTCCATCGCCTGTTATCTTCTCGTTATTTCTTTCCCAGAATAGAATTGTATTTCTGCGGGTCGTTCAGGATCGCTTCGGCGGCGCTGAGAGCTTTGTCATCGCGGAGAGACCATGCCACGCGCCCTCTGTCGTAATAGTAGCGGCCCACAATCTCGCTTCCAAGATACTGCTCGATACTTTTGCGGTTGGTGTCGAGATCCTTGTCGAGATTATGCACCAGAAGTCTGCCGAGCCGGTTGAACGCAGAGTCGGTTTCCTCGCTCGAGTATCCCTCGTCCTTGGCGATTTCGCGGAGCTGTTTGAGACCCTCCTCCATCACCTTGTCGTATTTGAAGCGATTCGGGTCGATTGATTTCTTGAAATCAGCATAGATGTCGTCGGTGATCTCGAACTCCTCGGCTGCGGCAATTTCCGGATGTTCGGCTGCGAATTTGGTGGCGTAGTCGAAGGCCCAGTTGTCGCGTACCACGTTGTAGACTATGCGGTTGATTTTGCCCCAGTCCACCACCGAGTCTGGCGAGAGGCCGCCACCGTCGCGCATGGTGCGTCCGTGGAGGGTCTTGTATTCGTGTGTGAGGCTGTCGGGGACGCGCTCCACGGATCCGTCCTCGTTCCTGTGGGCATAGTCAAGAGCCTGGATGAGGCGTCCGGAGGGTGTGTAATACTTCGCCACCGTCACCTTGAGCAGTCCGGAGTATGGCAGCGGCCGGGTGGTCTGCACCAGACCCTTGCCGAAGCTGCGGGTCCCGACGAGCACGCCGCGGTCGAGATCCTGGATCGCACCCGCCACAATCTCAGATGAGGATGCGGTTCCTCCGTCTATAAGTACGGCGAGCGGAATGTCGGGGAAAAGAGGAGTCCGGGTTGTCTTGTAGACTTTTTCAGTCCCGTTCTTGTAGCGGGTACGCACCACTTCCGTGCCTTTGGGCACGAAGTTGGAGACGATGTCGACTGCCGCTTCAAGGAGACCTCCGCCGTTGCCGCGCAGGTCGAGCACCACGTTTTTGAGTTCGGGATTCTTCTGGAACTGTTCGAGGATGGCTCTGACCGCGGCCGGCGACTTGTCGATGAACGACGACAGATGGATGTAGCCTGTGCCGCCGTTGATCACTCCATAGTACGGCACGCTCGGTTCCTGGAGTTTGGCGCGTTCGAGGGTGAAATCGATGATGGAGTCGGCGCTCCAGGGACGCGCCACGCGCACCCGCACTTCAGTGCCGGGAACTCCCCTGAGGAGTTTTGTCACTTCCTGCACTCCTTTGCGGGATGTATCGGTGGAGTCCACGCGGATAATCCTGTCGCCCGGGCGCATGCCGCTTTTGGCTGCCGGCGAGTTTTCCATCGGCGAGGAGACGAACGTGGAGCCGTCGCGCTCCATTATCACCGATCCGATGCCGCCGTATTCGCCGGTGGTCATCTTCTCGAGGGCCTCCTGCTCTTCCGAATCGTAGTACTCGGTATAGGGGTCCACTGTGGAGAGAAACGCTCCGATGGCTTCCTTGAAGCTGCGGTCGGGATTGATGGAATCCACGTAGTTAAGTTCCAGCTCCTTGACGATGCTGTTGAATGTGACGAGATTCCGGGCCACGGCGTTGTCTTCGCTCTTTCTGGCTCCTGCGGTGAATACCGTGACAATGACGGCTGCAACTGCGGCAACCGTTATCGATAATCTTTTTTTCATAGTGTGGTGGGTGCGCCGGGTTCTGCCGGTGTGCCAGGGTTTGCTGTCGAGGGATGCGGATAGTCGACGGTGTAGTGGAGTCCGCGGCTTTCCTTGCGTTCGAGCGCCTGGCGCATCACGAGGTATCCGATGTTTATGATGTTGCGCAGCTCGCAGAGCTGTCGCGAGGGGGTGGAGCGGCGGAACAGATTTTCAGTCTCCTGATAGAGGATGTCCAGACGGTTCCATGCGCGTTTCAGCCTCAGGTCGCTGCGTACTATTCCAACATAATATCCCATTATCTGGTTCACCTCCTTTTCCGACTGGGTGATGAGTACCATTTCCTCGGGATGGGAAGTTCCCGCGTCGTTCCATTCGGGGACATCCGAACGGAAGTCGTAGCCGCTTATGTGTTCGGCTGCGTGACGCTCTGCGGCATCGGCGTAAACCACAGCTTCAATCAGTGAGTTGCTGGCCAGGCGGTTTCCTCCGTGCAGACCGGTGCGGCTGCATTCACCCACGGCATAAAGCCGCCTGATGGAACTTTCGCCGTTTAGATCCACGGCGATTCCGCCGCACAGATAGTGGGCTGCCGGTGCCACCGGTATCATGTCCGTGGTGATGTCTATGCCGAGAGAGAGGCATTTGTCGTAGATGTTGGGGAAATGTTTTTTTGTTTCCTCCGGGTCTTTGTGGGTGACGTCGAGAAAGACATGGTCGGTGCCGTGAAGTTTCATTTCGGAATCGATGGCCCGTGCAACGATATCGCGCGGGGCGAGTGATAGCCGCGGATCATATTTGTGCATGAACTCTTCGCCGTCGAGATTGCGGAGCACGGCACCGTATCCGCGCATGGCCTCGGTGATGAGAAACGAGGGGCGGTCGCCGGGGTGATAGAGAGCGGTGGGATGGAACTGGATGAACTCCATGTCC
>DERZ01000017.1:8014-8225 GCA_002361155.1 Porphyromonadaceae bacterium UBA3327
CATGGCTATGCCGTCGCCAGTGGCCACGAGCGGGTTGGTGGTGGTGGTATAGACTGCCCCCACTCCACCGGTGGCCATGACTGTGACGCGGGCAAGGAAGGTGTCGATTTTACCGGTCTCCTCGTTGAGGATGTAGCATCCGTAGCATGTGATGTCGGGAGTACGCCGCGTCACTATCTTGCCGAGGTGATGCTGGGTGATGATCTCCACG
>DERZ01000004.1:0-273 GCA_002361155.1 Porphyromonadaceae bacterium UBA3327
TCTCAAACCGGCGGTAGACCGGCTCCTCGTCGGTGCCGAACTTGAACACCACCGACACGCCATTACCCATCTTGCTTTGGATGTAGGCGCGCTCATAGTTGGTCTGATTCTCGGCCGACAGCCATACCGGGACACCTTCATAGGTGAAGCCGGATATGATTCTCTCGCGTGTGGCGTCGCTGATCCATCCCTCGATAAGAGATTTCACCTCGTCGACAGACGGACGGTGGTCGAACTCCGCCTCCATGTAGGAGGTGGTGCCGGATTCATCGG
>DERZ01000004.1:568-6842 GCA_002361155.1 Porphyromonadaceae bacterium UBA3327
AGGAGGTGGTGCCGGATTCATCGGTCGACACATCCCAGCGGACGCGCCATTTGTTTTTGACCGGGTTTGTGCACTCCAGGAGTGCCACATCAGGATTGCCTTGGACTCTGCGCATGGTTTTTAAGTGAAGATGTATTTTGTTCTGCCCTGTCCGAATGACTCCGTCTTCAGTACGGTGGAGAAGGGGAAACCGTCGGGCTGTTCCTTGATTTGCTGGAGGATGTTCTTCATCTCCTCCGAGTTGGTGAAGAACTTTTTCTTCTCGCCGTTGACCTCGATGGCCACAACGCAACGGTCTTCGCCTTGCGATGTCTTTACGCCCATCTCGAAGTCATACACCACGATAGGGAGGTTGGTGAGTTCCCGGATGCTTACCACCGCCCCGGGAAATCGCTTTTTGCCGTCATCGGGCTTGTAAGCGACGTTTAGGTCTTTGAATGATCTCATTTCTTTGCCTGTTAATTTATTAAAGAGGTTATTACACTGTGCGTGCTTGGCCATCCCGTAGAACGAGGCTGTCAGCACGCTTCTTCGTTTCCGGCTCTTGACTTCGCCCATCTTTCGGGCGAACTTCTGCTTTATGCGCTTGCGGATAAGCGCATGGGTGGGGTGGATGACATAGCCCAGGAAGTCGATGCCTTCAGTAACCGGGAACACCCTCTCGTTGGCTTTGATCTTCAGACCGATGCTTTCAACACATTCATGCACGATATCGCGTATGCGCCAAAGCTCCTCCTTGCTGCCGGCCAGAACCGCCCCGTCATCGCAGTAGCGGTAGTAGAACCGTGTGCGCAGCCTGTCCTTGAGCGGATGGTCGAGGGCAACCGACAGCAGTAGATTGCACAGCCCCTGCGAGCTCCTGAGTCCTATGCTCACACCCTTGGGCATCATGTGTACGAACCGCTCCAGTATGGCAATCAGCTTGGCATCCTTGAATATACGCCGGACACACTCGATGATGGTCTGCTGGTCCACACTCTCGTAAAACTTTGAGATGTCGAACTTGTAACAGTAGCGTGTGTCGTCGGGATAAGCGCGGAGGTCGCTCTCGATATACGCCTTCAGGTCGTGCATGCCGCGCCCCTTGATGCTTGCCGAGGTGGTGCGGATGAATCGGCGCTTGAGGTGTTCGTCAACCACCGACATGACGGCATGTACGGCTATGCGGTCCTTCATTGTCAGAACCTGTATGTGCCGTTCCTTGCCTCCCTCGATGATGGTGCGCTCCCGGTAGCCACTCTCGATTGTGTAGCTGCCGTCGGCAATCTTTGCCGACAGCTCCGCGATAATCTCCTCCCGGTGCGCGAGAAGGTACCGGCCCTGCCGGGAGCGCTTTCGTGCCGTGCCCCGGAGAACCTGGTCGAATGACTGCGCCATATTGGGGTAGGCAACAATCTCCTCGATAATATGTCCTTCTCTTCGCATGGGTGGATGTGTTGAAAATAATAATTTGTCAGGCTCCTTGAGCCTTCCGGTCACCGGGTCCGGGTTCTTCGAGCCTTGCAGCCTACCAAACCCTGCCCGAGCACTTGATGTTCCGGCTTTCCGCACTGGGATTATGCGCTGTTGCCGAGGCTTGCCCCTCTCGGCACCTCGATGGGGACACGTCCCCGGTGATGTACGCCGATTAGAGGTTGTCCAGGCGCGACCCGACATTCACGTTCGCATTCGAAGCATCGTTATTCGCATTCGCGTACGACACGCCGCCATTCGCATTCGCGTTGTTGTTGCCGCGATAGACCACACGGCCTATTGAGGGACACCGCCTTATAGATTGCAAATTTACGCATAATCCGTGTTCCGACTGGAATGAATTAACAGGCAATTCGTCGATTATTCTTTAACGGGTGTTACCGGTGGCCCGAAAATTACCGAGCGATGCCACCTGCCGGGACGAAATGCGATGATAGCACAATAGGCCGCAAGCCGGAGGTAGTCGAAGAATCCCGGGGCGAATACGCCGTTATGTAACTCTTGTCCGATAATGTCGCGGATTCTATCAAAATTGACACACCCCTGGCTATGGGATTCCGCATGAATCCGGGTCATAAGGCAATGGACGAACCATTTTTTGCCCTCTTGGAACTTTTTATTGCGGTGGTTATTACTTTTTTTACTCATAAACTTTTGTGTTTGAGATATTGTTTGTAACTTTGCACAAAGCATCGAAGGAATGGTAAACTGGCATTTGAGACCTAAGATCCGCCTTTGGTGCTTTTTATATGTCATTGACCGAATAAAGAAAGTATGATGCACGGGTTCGGCCGTGTGGATCAGTTTCCACTTTCTTAGCCACATTCAGTCTTATATCTCGACCGCGAAGGGTGGTCTGGAAATAATAGAAATGCTCTATGCCGTCATTCCTGGGATGAGTGAGTCCCGAATCATCGACAAAGGTTGCATTCGCCAACAGCTCGTCAAGGTTTTTAAGGTCATCCTTTGTAAGCACACCCGACCGTCTGAACGTGTCGGAGAAGAGGTGCTTGTTGCCGTAGGTGGAAAAACCGACCGACACTGAGGTACTGTCGCCGACCGTCTTTTCACAACGGCGTGCAAGCAGCGGTTCCATCTCCTTGAGGTAATGCTTGCGCTCGATGGCCGTAGCCGATCTTTCGGCATTGCCTGCACACTCGTGAAATATGGCGCACGCCTGGCAGACTTCGTTATCCGGCACAAATGCCAGTTCACGACCTTTACCGCCTTTGGCGACAGGACAGGTGGAGCAGCGCCGGATTGTGTAGGGATTGTAGTCCGGGACTGACTTGCCCTCCCTGCCGGCATTGAATCGGAATATACCCTTTGTGTCGCGCTGCAGGGCCTCGTCACCCAGGCGCATAGCCTCGTCGTGGGAGGTAGCGGGATATTTCGACTTGCGCACCTGGACCACGGTACAGCGGCAGTTCCAACCGTTAGGCGGGTAGAACTCCTCCCAGAACGAATCCGATGGCGGCAGTGTGACGCGGTCGAGGGCTGCATGTTCCGGGCGCACCTTGTCATCCTGCTGTGTGCGGTACTGGAGATTGTATCGGTCGCCGTCGCGCATGAACTGCTCCCACCGGCCGGCCATTTCGGCAGACGCTGCCACAAAATTGTACTCCGCCCGGAGATAGTTGGCGTTGTATGTCGCATCGATACTCTGAACGTCATTCAAAAACCGTTCGAACGGCTTTCTATTGCCGTTTTCATCAAGCAGCGACGGGAACGCCTCGTGCAGCTCATGGAACGCCTTCATGCCGGAGAATATATAGTTGGATCGTGTCAGTCGCCGGCGCATGGCATCCGACATCTCCACCTTCTGAAATGCAGAATCCATCACCGACGCATGCGCCCCGACAAACTCCTGCACGGCGGGGTCGGCGACAAGGTCAACCCGGAACTCCGCCCCTTTCTCCTTGAATAGCGACTTCATCATGCCGGCGAACAACGAGGACAGACGCTTGCGCACATCATCGCCCGGAGAGACGAGTGTCGCCATCTCCATGCCCTCGAGCAGCGAGGCATAACGCCGGTGCAGCCCCTCGTAGTCAGAGGGGCTCAGTCGAAAAAATGCTTTTTCTCCTCCGGCTCCTCCGCATCCTTTGGGTCGTTCGTGTCCTTATCGTCTTTATTATCTTCCGCAGGAGGGAGCGACATGATGTCGCGCCGCTTTCCGACCGGCATATTGTACTTCTCCGCGAAATAAGACGGGTCAACCTCGTAGCGGTCGGCAATCATAGTTTCATAGGCCACCTGTTGCTCCGGGGTATAGTCAACAGCGTCATCCCATTCAAAGCGCAGCCCCTTGACCGGGAACCCGTGCAGGATCATCAGCGGGATAAGCTGATTGTTTATGATGTCGCGCAGGAAGTCACGGTCAGACTCCACCAGATTCATGAACACCTGCAGGTGGGTCTGCGACTGGGAGAGCGACGAACCGTCCTCGATGGTCATGGTCTGGCCGATGACAAGTTTCGACAGCTCCGAATTGGCGCGGTCGATACGCTTGTCATAGACATTGAAAGCGTCACCCTTGCCGGACTCCACAAACTGAATCTCAGTTTCCATGCCGGTCACTACACCCTGGTTTGCTCCGCCGTTGTAGATCATGTCCTGCAGACGCCGGAACTCCTTCGGGTCACGGGTGGTGGTGCGTGCGATGCGCCAGGGCATGCCGAATACCTCCGCGAAACAATCCCAGAACGTCATGGCATGTTTTTTCGGGATGGTGTGCAACGCGGCCTTGAGCAATAGCCCGAGGTCGTCCGGGCGGCCGGCCTCAATCAGCCAGTCACGCCATGGACGCTCCCGGTACTCAATGCCGGTTTCCCAGTTCATACCTACGCGCTGTACTACGCGCCCCTTCTCCGGGATCACATGCTTTCGGGGAATGAGCGATACGCCGGAGAACGCCGGATGGCCGTCGCCGTCGGTAATGACATCGCCAAGCTCGATGAGCGAGTGGCCCCACCAGATAGACTCAAGACACAGGCGGCACAGATCCTTGAACCATGCCTGGTCGAACAGATGCTCCGCAGACTCGTCCTGCTTGCCCTTCTCGTTAACGAGCTTGAACGAGCGCGACATCACGAACCCAACGCGCTGCTGTATGCAGCCCGAGAGGTGCGAGTCCGTCATGGCGTCCCGGTATATGTCGTAGAGCTTTTGCCTGGAAGGGTGGCGTGGATCAATAGAAGACTGCCATGCATGGCGCCAGTCCTCGATGTCATTTTTGGTGAAGAACTCAGCATAGCGGTGCAGCTCCAGGATAACCGAGGACTGCTTCTGTATCTTAGACCGGACCGTTTTCTGCTCCCTGGTCAGTTTTTGTCGTTTCGTCTTACGTGCCATGTTACCAATCGTGTCTTAATCGGGGTGAAGAGTGATAGGAAGTGCCGAATCCGGCAAAGCCGTCATCGACGGCGGCGAGAGGTAGGTCGGGAACAATCCTGCCGGCCTGTACTCCCTCGAGCCATTTTATGGCGCGCTCGTAACGCTCCTTGCGTATCTCGCTGCCCATCTTCTGCGGTTGCGATGCCGAGAGGTGATAGAGCGCGATGTCGGCGGTGTACATCACTATGAGCCGGTTGCGGTCTGCTCCTGAAGCCGAGAAAATGGCATCGGTATCATATACCGGGCGCAGATAGCCGGAAATCTCCTCGATGGCCTCCACCTCTGCGTTTGCTATATTTTCAGGGGTAGACTGGGATACGACCTTCAAAGCCGCCTCACCGATAACCACCCTGTAATCCTCGTTGTCGATAAACATAGTTACCACATGTTTTTAGGTGAGCGACGCGGAATCGCCACCGGTTTGAAAATCTCCTGCCGGGTACTACGTTGAAGGAACCATATCGCACCTTCGTCGGCATCCGGCGCGTCGTCATGCACGCGGGAACCACGCTCGAGAGCAAGAGTCTGCTCGATGCCGACCTGCATGTCCGGCGAATCTTTCAGAGCCTCGTTGTAGAACACAAAGCCGCGCTCCCACAACGGCGACACCGCCTCGATGCGCTGCACCTTATCCGGCTTAGTGCGCTTATCGGGCATAATTGGCAACTGGTATCCACGGATGTTGCCCTCGGTAGCGAATTCATCAAGAATGATATCCTGGAGCATATTGGCCTCTATATAGAAATTGACAACCACGTTGTCGGGCAAGCTCTCATAGAGGTTATAGAGCCACCGTACCATGCCGGACACAGTGTCCTGACGCACATAGCAGTCGATGAGATGAAGCTCCGTGCCGATTTTGCCCCACAGGCGGCAGGCCTTGTAGTCGTTAGCGGTTGATGACTTGAACGACGGGTCCGTGTAGCACACAAGCATGTCATACTTGTCGAGTTTCGGCAGACGCTTGAACCGGATCCATTCATGGCGGAATATGGTGCCGTCAGTGATAGGATTGTGCATCATCTCTTTCTCCCACGCACGATATCCGACGAAATCCTTGTATGCCTGAGCCTCATCCTTGGTCCATTTCTCGGCCCATACCGGATTACCATCCTTATCGACGGCTTTTATCTCGGACACGTGGACACCCTTGGATCCGGCGATATTGGCAAGTACCGAATTTTTGGAAATAAGGTTGCCCACCATTATGAAGCGGCCGCGGCCCACGTCGAGCGCGCCGAAAAGAGCCTCCTTCACCCAGTCGGTCAGTTCCTTTACGCGCTTCTCGTTGCGGCAAAGCTCGTCGTCGTCCAGATCGTCGATCACGATATAGTCCGGGCGCGCCTCGCGGTCGCGGAGGCCGCGTGGCGACTGCCCACGGCCCACGGCGAGGAACTTGGCCCCG
>DERZ01000004.1:7107-7369 GCA_002361155.1 Porphyromonadaceae bacterium UBA3327
GAGGAACTTGGCCCCGCCCTTGGTCTTGAACTCGCCCTGCAGCCACAACCCGAGGTTCTTCTGCTCCCCGAAATCGGCAATCAGCTTCTGGTTGTATTCAAGTTCAGCCTGAAGGTCGCCGAGCAGACGGTTTGCACTCTCCTGGGATTTGCCGACGGTAATCATGAAATTGATGAGCCTCTTCGGTTGGAAAATAAGCCAAAGAGGGATGAACACACCGATATGGGTGGACTTGGCATGGCCGCGCGGCCATTTGAACACC
>DERZ01000004.1:7663-8388 GCA_002361155.1 Porphyromonadaceae bacterium UBA3327
CGGCCATTTGAACACCGCCTTCAGGTTCGGCGTGTTTTTTATCTTGAGCGCCGCCTTGGTATGGAACGGCGCATTGTGAATCATACGGATTACTTCCCCGGTGGTCTTGTCGCGGAGGGTTAGGAAGTGGGCGAAATAATACTCGCAGAACTCGTCGTAGTTTGAGAGCAGCCGTTTGATACGGCGCTCTTTCTCGACCGGCGACTCCTTTACAACGGACAAGGATGCCGCTGTCAGTGCCTGGACTACGCGGCAGTGTTCCTTCCACTGCGCGAATGCCTCCTTCTGTTCCTTGGTAAGTTTAGTCGCCATATTCCACGAGCGCCCCCTTGTTGAATGATTCGATCAGGAATCCGTCCTGTAGTTTGTTGAGCTTTTTGATGAACTCGATGGTTACCTCCGGGTCGACCTTGGCACGGTGTTCGAGATATCTGGAGAATGAAGTGAACACCTCGATGGCGGCCACTACATTAGCCTGCGACTTGTCGAGTTTGTCAATGGCGGCAGTGAGTTTAGAGAGTTTGTCGCCGAGGCTGTCTATAAGGGCGAGATCACCCGATTCATTTACCTTGTCGAGCAGCGTGTTCGTCGCCAGGAGCAGCTTTTTGATAAGTTCCGGGCGAGTGATGGTCTTTGCCGCGCGGGTGGCCTTCCAACCATCGGCGGCACACCATTTGGATATAGTGACTCTTGACACGCCAATCATCTCGGCGATTTCGGTCTGC
>DERZ01000046.1:0-30582 GCA_002361155.1 Porphyromonadaceae bacterium UBA3327
CCCCTGGGGCAAGAAGACTCCGAAGGGAGAAATCAAGAAAATGAGCGCCCTGCTTGATTCAGCTGTATTCCCCGGAGTACAGGGAGGTCCGCTCGAGCATGTGATCGCCGCCAAGGCTGTTGCTTTCGGAGAGGCTCTCCAGCCCGAATGGAAAGAATATGCCGTTCAGGTGAAGAAAAACGCCAACGCTCTTGCCAACGCTCTCATCAACCGCGGATACAAGATCATTTCCGACGGAACTGACAATCACTGCATGCTTGTCGACCTCCGCACCAAATTCCCAGACATGAGCGGAAAGAAAGCGGAGCGTGTGCTCGTAGAGGCAGACATCACCGCCAACAAGAACATGGTACCCTACGACAGCCGCAGCCCCTTCCTCACCAGCGGTCTTCGCTTCGGCACGGCAGCCATCACCACCCGCGGTGCCGACGAACAGCTCATGGAGACTATCGCCGGCCTGATCGACCGTGTGCTCTCCAACGCCGACGATCCCGAGACAATCGCCGCCGTACGCGCCGAGGTTAACGAGATGATGAACTCCTACCCCATGTTCGCATGGTAAATCCCATATCCTTTCCATAATAATCCGACATTTTTATTGTGGAAAGGAGACTTAAAGGAACGTCCTCATCCGTGAGGACGTTCCTTTCTCAACTTTCGATCCCACCACCTCACACAATTATAACCAAACATGCTCTGGCCTTCGACATTATTCGTTACCGGTACCGACACCGATTCCGGCAAAAGCTATGCAACCGGTTGGCTCGCCAACAAAATAGCGGCCGACAATCTCAAAGTCATCACACAAAAGTTCATACAGACCGGGAACCGCGAATTCAGCGAGGATATCCAGGTACACCGCAAGATAATGGGAACCGGCCTGCTTCCTGCAGACCTTATCCACATCACTGCGCCGGTCATAATGTCTTATCCGGCTTCGCCGGACCTTGCCGCCCGCATCGACGGAGTGAAAATAGATCTGAAGCTGATAGACCAGGCCACCAGGACTCTTTCGGCCGAATACGACACCGTCATTATAGAGGGCGCGGGCGGTCTGATGGTCCCGGTCGAAGAAGAATATCTCACTATCGACTATATACGCGAGAGAAAACTTCCCGCCGTGCTGGTAACAAACGGCAAGCTCGGATCTATCAACCACACATTACTCTCGCTCCAGGCAATCTGCAATGCCGGAATAGATCTCTTCGCAGTAATTTACAATCCCTATTTCGATAAGGATAAAATAATAGCCGAGGATACGCGTAATTATATCAGGGGGTGGCTTGAAAACCATTTCCCGGGAACACTCTTTATGGAAATGACCAAAATCTGACCTTTATTGAGACGACAGGAAGCTGATATGCAGGACAGCGCTATAAATTATAAGAATCTGAACATCCGGAAAGGTTACGGAGTTACTATCTCGAAGCAGCAGCTGGCAGATCTTCCCGCTGCCGCCTACGAAGGGAAAACCGTCGTGGTGGATTCCCGCGAGGATGCTGAAAAAGCTGCGGAAGTGCTCCGGAGCGCCAGCGTTATCGGATTCGACACTGAGACAAAACCAAGTTTCAAACGGGGCACGACATATAATGTCGCTCTGCTCCAGCTTGCCTCGCGCGACACCTGCTTTCTGATACGCCTCAACCACATCGGCCTTCCCAAGTCTATCCAGGAAATACTCGAGGATTCTTCCCTTCTTAAAGTAGGAGTCTCCATCCACGATGACTTCCGGAATCTAAACAAAATATATCCTGTCGCGCCTGACGGATTCATAGACCTTCAGAATTTCGTTAAAGAATTCGGAATAGTTGACAATTCCCTCTCCCGCATCTATGCAGTGCTTTTCGGAAAACGCATTTCCAAAGGACAACGGCTCACGAACTGGGAGGCTCATGAACTGTCCGCGCATCAGCGCGACTATGCCGCCCTGGATGCCATGGCATGCATCGAAATATATGAACGCCTCAGAACAGAAGGCTTCAATGCTGCTGCCTCTCAATATCTGACCGACCTTGTCGAACTCGCCCGACTCCAGGAGGAACATGCCGAGCAATCGCGTATCCATGCCATGGAATTGCGCGAACAGCAGGCACAGAACCCGACTCCCGATTCCGCTCCCAAGCCTAAAAAAGCCACAAAAAAACGTCATTCACGCCATGCCCGGAAACAATAAAAAACTCCGCAAGTCCATCTGGCTTCCTGGTCTTTTATTCATTTATCTTCTCGCGATGACGCTGATATTCGGCACCGGTCTGATCCACGGAGGCGAATGGATGCGACTGATTTGTGTCTCCGTAATAGAGCTGGCCCTGATAGCCGCGCTCCATATCCTGCTGAAAAAACGCGAAGAGCGAGAACAGCGCTAAAACATATACATTTCATATCTGCAGATGCACACAACAGCGCATCCTGCTCGTCTATGTACAGACCTGCAGAAAGATTCCAAGTATAGATCAAGTATAGATATAGATAAAGTGTGACCTCTCGGCCACACCTTTCTATAATCAGTTTATACAGGTAAAATCTTAAGGTATATAGAAGATTGTTTTAGGTTCTGCAAAAGTACTGCCAATATCCTAATTGACCAAATATTAAAGCTGCAAAAGCAATAAATATGTTGTAAAACATACCATTTACACCTGGAATCAGGATTTAAATCAATTTTCTCAAGACTATGCACTGCTATATGGTGAGCATAGATGAGATCCGCTTTTCGTCGAGGGTCAGGAAGATGGGGTTGCCGCCGGGGGTAAGACTAGGGTCGGGAAGACTGAACAGACTGCTGATGATATGCTCCATCTCGTCGGCCGAGAGGCGCACACCGCGCCGGATAGAGGCCGACCTCGCCATCATAAGAGCGACACGCTGCTGGATCGAAAAGTCACCGGCTCCATCCTTGCCGTAATTCACACTGTCCTCCTGAACGGAGTCGAGTATGCGAAGTATCACATCTTTCGGATCACTTTTACGGAGCATGGCAGGCACAGCGGTTATCCTCCAGTCCGATCCGCTCTCATACTCAAGCCCGAAACCCATGCGGTGAAGATCTCCGCTCACCTCGTCAAGAGCCGCCTGCTGCCCCTGGTCGAGAGTCACTCTCTCCGGAAACATCACGCTCTGCGAAACAACATCCATCTTCTCAACCTCGCGCATGTACCCGTCATAAAGAATGCGCAGATGCGCCCGGTGCTGGTCTATCACCAGCAGTCCGCCACGCGTGGAGGTCACTATATATTTGTTGGCAAACTGTATGCACATCTGCCCTACTTCTCCCGCACTCCCAACTTCTCCGAACATTCCATCCACCCTCTCCACAGCAGTATCCGCAGAAAGCGAACAAAACGGATTGGCATTTTCCCGAGTTTCACTTTCCGCATTGCCGAAATCGGCCGACACACCTTCATAAAGCGACTCCCAGTCTGGATTCACTCTTGTCTGCCGCGACGATGCCTTGAAAGGATTGTAGCCGTCGTGAAAGCCGGAATCAGGAACCCTTGGCTGCTCACCCGACAGCAAAGGATTAAGCGGAATCGCATCCACGGTGAAATCTATGCTCGGGACCGCCGAGTATTTTCCGAGCGAGGTCTTGACAGCCGATACCAATATCGGCCATATCTGCTGCTCATACTCAAACTTTATTTCATTCTTTGTGGGATGGATGTTCACATCGATGCTCGAAGGATCGACCGTGAACTTCAGGAAATAGCATGGCTGCGTGTCCGTTGCGATAAGAGAATCGTAACAGCTCAGCACCGCCTTGTGAAAATAGGGGTGCCGCATGTTGCGTCCGTTCACGATAAGGAACTGCAGGGGATTTCTGCGTCTTGCGAATTCCGGTCGGGACACGAAGCCTTCTATCCTGACAAGAGAAGTATCAACCTCAACCGGGAGCAACTGCTCGCTCTTGAGATTGTTTTTCCATATATCCTCGATGCGGAGACGGAACAAAGCAGCCCTAAGGTCGATCAAACGCGTGCCGTTGTCAATGGACAGACGTATCTGATTGTTGACCAAGGCGAGTCGTTCGAACTCCCGCATTATGTTGGAGAGTTCCACATTGTCGCTTTTCAGGAATTTTCTGCGCGCCGGCACATTGAAAAAGAGCTTGCGCACACTGATGCATGTTCCCTTATCGCACACACAGGGCTCCTGCGTCTCGACCTTTGAGCCTACAATCACCAGACGCGTGCCAATCGGGGCATCGGTAGTGCGGGTACGTACCTCCACTTCCGAGATCGCGCATATCGACGGGAGGGCCTCTCCGCGGAATCCCATGGTCTGCAATGTAAAGAGGTCATCGGCGCGGCGTATCTTCGACGTGGCATGACGTTCGAAAGCCATGCGCGCATCTGTCTCCGACATGCCGCAGCCGTTGTCTATGATCTGGATCAGGGTCTTGCCGGCATCCTTCACATTTATACGGATATCGGTGGCTCCTGCGTCCACCGCATTCTCCACGAGTTCCTTTATAACCGATGCGGGACGTTGGATCACCTCGCCCGCCGCTATCTGGTTTGCCACTGAGTCCGGCAACAGTCTTATGACATCGCTCATTGTTTTCTTCCGATTTTACCTTGCGGAGCCAGACCGCTGTTAACATTATTGCCCGGAGTGTTGCCGAACGGGGATTTCGGAACGGTTCTGATTATTGGAGCCTCGTTGAAATAACGCTCCAGGTCTTCGGGAACTTCTCCCAGCTCATCGTTCCACTTCACCCTGTCGCCATACCATGAACGCCGTGGACGGAGAGCCTCCAGCCATCGGAATCCATGGAGATACTGCGATGATTTCCTGACATCGAACAGAGGCGTTACCGTCCCGGAAACCTCAGGCCACATCTTCAGATGTTTCATCTCCTTACCATCCATGTCAACAGTGAGATATGAACTTTCGGCATGCACAAGCTTGTTGAAACTTGAATCGTTTTCCTGGGGAAGGAATATAGTCTCCACATTCCCGTCCACTTCAAGACGCTTCATCTCCTCTCCTTCGAAATATGCCTTCAACCTGCTTCCTGACATCTGGTTATAGAAATCCTCTTCGAGATGCTCCGCAACCATTCCCGACTCCGGAAGGAGCGCCCAGTCCGCCGCCGAATCGTTGAAATGCACATCAATACGATTACCATACACCTGACGCTCGCCACTCCATACCACCGGTTTTCGGATCATGTTCAATATCGAGTCAACCTCTCTGAATATCAGCGTATCGGCTATTCCCTGAAGGTCTTTGTTGAAAAATCTCGCCCGCCCCAAGGCTCTTGCTTCATAGTATTCTTTGGGAACCATAAGATTGGAATCCCTGCCCAGTCTGTCGTATCCCGGCTTTATATTCAGACTGTCCACAACCACGACAGGAAAAGTATCCGTTAATTCGGCAACAGATTTATCTGCGATGTCGTTCTGGCATCCCGGCATCCTGATATCGTCGGGCAACAGTTTGAGAAGCACCGGCATGGCATCGGCAATGGCCTGCAGCGACCGATATCCTTCGAGTCGCCGGCGGGAGGCCGCCGACAAAGGAGCTGCAAGCGAATCAGGCCATGACAATATCTCCGTCACGAAAGTAAGTATGGTATCGGCACGCAGAAAAAGCGTATCGGGGCGTGAATACTCCATAAGCAACGGATATCCTGTGGACAAGGCTGAGCGTATGGAGTCGTTATATTCGCCGTATTCACCGACAAGTGTCATCTTTCTTGCCGTGTCGGTCAGTACCATTGGCGTGCGCAGCCGCGACAAGTCACGGAACATATATGCGCGGCTCACTCTTGTGGCCTTGTCATAGATAATCGAATCCCCTTCGAGAGTAGTGACGTTCATCGATGAATCACGGTGGATTATAGTGGAGCGCGCAGTGAGTTGCGCGTGGTCCGTACGGGTGTCGTACCAGCCCTGCGAAGTCAGAATGGTATCGTTGGCGCCCTCGATACGGGTAGGAGTGCAGATCTCGGCTATATGCGTATCGGTATTGTAGTCAAGTTCCTCCGTTATCAGGCGATAACCGTCACTATTGTTCACAAGCAACACATTGTCCCTGAATTTCGACTGCTTGGTCTGAGGCGAGTACTCTCCATATTCCGAAGTGAGGGTATTCACATCGTCTTCAAGTCTGCCACCGGTGGTGTACCATCCGATTTCCGAATTGAGATCATAGTCCAGACTGTCGGTCACAAGCTTCACCGTACGGTTCCTGAGTTCCACATTCTGACGGGAAAATCCGTCAGTGAGGACGGCATGCCTGGCAATGCCGTCATAGAAAAGTTTGTCGGCGTAGACAAACAGCGTATCGCCCTGCCTCATCTCGACGTGTCCGTAGGCATCAAGCGAGTTTTTTTCGGGATAATACCATGCAGAGTCGCAGAACATCCACATATTGCCGTGCCGGAATATAACAGAACCCTTCACTATCTGAAACTCCTCATACTCGTTCGCCGGGCGATACAGGGAATCGGCCTGTTCGAGGAATACCCGATCTCCCCGCGACCGCGATGAATCCGGAATCGAGGGCTTTATCGGCCTTGCGGGAGCCGGGCGGCGGAATTCTTCCCTGGCGGCACGACGCTGCTTCGTCTGCGAATAGGCACTCTGCCATAGCAGAAGTGTCCCGGCGGTGACAAGCAGCGCCAGGACAACCGTGATGAACTTCGGCGTGGCCGATGAAAATCCCTTCATAGAATCCGAATCGACGTCAGTGAATCCAACCCTTGTAACGGAATTCGCATTTGTCCCATCCGTCGGATATCTTCACGTAAGTATCCTGTATTTTCTGTTCGACCCATCGGGTTATGACCTTCTCCTTTTCATGGTTCTCATACATCTGTTTTATGAGATTGAAATCATCGGCAAGCGTCGCCTTGTGTCCTGGGATACGAGTTGAGAGTTTTACGATAGCAACCACATCGCGGTTCTTTTTCTGATCCTTCATTATGAAAGCCTCAGATATGTCGCCGGGCTGCATGAGCTCAACCTTTCTTGCCACCTCCGGAGGGAGATCCTGCATCTCGAAACGTGTGGATCCGTTCTGCATGTTCATCATCACTCCGCGATTGTTTTTCGTGTCCTTGTCCTGCGATACGAATCTCGCCGCCTCATCGAAAGTAAACTTTCCCGCCACAATCTCCTTGCGAAGCGAATCGAGCTTTACGGTAGCATCTGTAAGTTCCTTGCCGCTGACCTTGGGCGTGAGCAGGATATGGCGCACGTTGACCTGATCTCCACGCTTTTCGATAAGCTGGATGATATGGTAGCCATATTCAGTCTCCACTATCCGGCTCACCTTCTTCGGATCGTTCAGATTGAATGCGACATTCGAGAATTCCGGCACAAAATCCGCACGGTTATGGAATCCGAGTTCGCCACCCTGCATATTCGAGCCATCCTCACTGTACAGGATAGCCAGTGTGGAGAACTCCGCTTCCCCCTTGTTGACGCGGTCGGAATAATCGCGCAGACGCGCCTTGACATCATCGATCTCCTGCTGCGGGATAACAGGATTCACCGATATTATCTGAGCCTCAACCTGCATCGGGATGTACGGGATGCTGTCTTCCGGAAGAGCGTCGAAATACTTCCTTACCTCGTTGGGAGTCCCTTTCACATTTTTTGTGAGCTGGCTCTGCACCTGATCCGTAATGTAGGAAGTCCTCATCACATCCATCAGCTGTTCGCGAAGCTGCGGCAGAGGCTTGTTGAAATACTCCTCTACCTTTTCTTTCGAGCCGAGATTGGCGATGAAGAAGTTGAGTCTTTTGTCCACACCGGCAGCCACCTGCGCTTCGGGAGCCTCTATCGTATCAAGCTTCGCCTGGTGGAGATACAGTTTCTGCACGGCGATCTGCTCCGGAATCACGCAGTATGGATCACCCTCGATGTGCGTTCCTTCGGAACGCGCCTGCATGTATTGTTCCTCTATCTCGGAACGGAATATAGGTTCGTCGCCCACGATCCAGGCAACTTCATCGACCACGTTTTTCTTGATCGGCGCAGCCAGAGCGCAGAACGCCGTAAGGGCCGCCAGAGATATTGTCAGTTTCTTAATTTTCACCTCTTGTCTGTTTTCTTTTCTTTATTTTCATTATCCCTCATCCTGCCGGACACCGGGTCGTAAAGACCTGCCCTGAGAGTCCCATTCTCCATCTCCTTACGCAGCAAAGCGTTGATAAGACTGTTCCTGTACTTCGACATCTCGGCATTAAGGAGTATACCTGATATCTTCCCACGCGCATACTCATAAGGCATCCGGGAGCCAGAACCGAGATATTCCGATATATGCAGGATATATGCAGAGCCTCCATAGGTGGTCTCGAAGTCGCGGGTATCGCTTACAAACGCATCGGCATCGAAGAACTTGTACGGAATCTGGTCGGCCACTCTGTTCCATTCCTGCCAGGTGTCCATGAAATACTCATATTGCGAAGCCTGTTTCAAACCATGCTTCTCTATGTTGTCGACTGCCTCGTCACCCGGAGAAGCCATCCACTTCCGGAGACGCGGAAGATTCTCGTCGTTATCGGGGACCTTGAGGAACACTCCCTTTACCAGAGGCTGTTCCAGAATAAGTTCTTCCTTATGGGAATCGTAATATTTTCTTATCTCTCCCTCTCTGACTATATGCTCGCCGCTCTCCTCCATCTGACGCAGATAACTCGCGATGATGAGATTGTTGCGGTAATCGTTCACGAGACGCTCTATCCGGTCAATGTCAGGGACATTCTTTACCGCCACTCCGTACAGCATAAGGTCGCGGATCCAGTTGTCCACAATCGCATGAAACATTTCCGTGCTGTCCTCAGGTGAAATTCCGCTCGGAATATCTGCCAGCACTTCGCGCAAAGTCAGGGAGGAGTCGCCTACGGAGACAAGGATGTCATCATCCGTCTTCTCCGGGACTTCATTTCCGCCGCACGACGCACATAAGGATACGCCGGCCAGCACCGCCGATGTCAATATTGCTACATGTCCGCGCATTTCTCAGCAAATTTAACAATTTTTCCGCAGATAAAAAAATATGTAGTTCATGAAAAACAAAGGGGTGCCCGATTTCAAAACGGACACCCCGGATATTATGCATTCCCTGCGTGGAATCACTTCACTTTCCTAAGCACTTTGTCGTAGACTTTCACCGGATAACGGTTGCGCAATTCCTTCTCCCATTCCTCCTGGAACTGGTTCTGGTAATCGCTCGTGACGAGACCACGCACATCACCCACCTCCTCGGGTTCCGTAATCACCCGCGGGTCAATCATGAAGTAAACTTCAAGATTGGCATTCTTGGGCGTTACCACGGGACCGCCGAACACTATATTGTCGACCATCGGATTGCTTCCTTTTGCCACAAGCACCTTGTCGATTGCGACCTTGCGGGAGAATTCCTTTCGGATTGTATTCACAAGCGTGTCGCGGCCAAGTTCCGCAGCGCGGGCTTTTATCAGGTTGGCCACGGAATCATTCTGTGCCTGCACAAGATAACCTTTGGCGTGGGGCTCATTCCACTTGTATTCGTCACGATGCTGCTCAAAATATCTCTGGAGGCCCTCGGTGTCCTTGGCGGCACGATCCCAGACCTTGCGGACACTCACCTCATAGAGAAGGCTTCCGTCGATGTACTCCTTGAGCAGATTCCTGTATTCAGGCACTTCCACAGCAAGGGCATCCTCTTCGGCCGATACGAGCCGGCCATTGTAGAACGCATCGAAATTGTCATCGAAGAGATCGAGAGCCTGGGCAGGATTCGTCTGGTTGATTTTGTCGATGGTACCGACAAATTCGGATACCGGCACCGATATCTTTCCGATTCGGAAAAGTTCATCGTTATAGAACTGCGCGGCGCGCGCATGTGCGAAAGATGTCGAGTCCATTCCGCTTCCCGACACAAGGGTACGGAGAGCCTGAAGCGATTTCTTGTTTATCTGCGCGTTGTGCTTTTTGGCAAGAGTCTCTGTCTGACGGTCGCGGATCATTTTGTAGCGGGGGTCCTGACGACTTGTCATCCGCGCCAGAAGCTGAGGCTTCATTTCGCTCTTGCCGGGCGCTGGACGATGTCCGATGCGCTTCACGATGTGCCATCCGAAATCGCTCTCGAAGGGGGTACTGATCGCTCCGTCGGAAATAGCGAACGCCGTGGAATCAAACGGTTCCACCATCTCTCCGGCGCCAAACCAGGGGAGCATGCCTCCCTGACGCGCCGATCCGCGGTCATCGCTGAGGCGGGTGGCCATTTCGGTGAAATTCATCGGGAACGACTTGAGCACTTCGTAGATACTGTCAATCTGCTGTTTGGCGGCAGCCTTCTCCGCATCGGTCTTTCCTTTGGTAATCTTCAGGATATGTGCGGCCTGTACCTTTCCACGCGCGGGACGACGCTTTCCACCCTTAAGTATGTGATAGCCCACCGGACTCTCCACCACTTCGGAAACCTCTCCTTCGGAAAGAGAGAAAGCCGCCTCCTCGAAAGCGTAAGGATACTGATTGGCAAGGATATATCCCATCCTTCCCCCGCGGGCCGCGCTGTTGCGGTCCTGAGAGAGACGCTCGGCAAGATCCTCAAAGTTCCCTCCTGCCTTCAGCACACCATAGATCGAATCTATCCGGACACGGATTGCGGGATTTTCCGAAAGGTCCCGACTCTTGAACAGCATGATATGGCGGGCCTCCACTTCCTCCTTCGAACGCTCGAAAGCCTCGTCGACAAGTTTGTTGAGGTAAACGGAATCTGCCAGATACGGGGCTGCCAGATCATGACGGTATTGCTCGGTCTCCTTGATGAAGGAAGATAGCGTGTCGATTCCCTCGGCCTTGGCATCGGCCACCTTCATCTTGTACAGCTTGAACATTTCCACATACTCGTCAAGATTCTGGGGATTGATCTGCTGCTGGCTGTTCTTGTGGTATAGATACTCGAATTCCGACTTCGGGACATCCACTCCATTCACTGTCATAATCACCGGATCCTTGGCGGCGAACATCAGTGCGGCTGCTCCCAGGCCGATTCCGGCCATAACTGTCTTTTTCATATATCCGTGGATATTGTAAAATTTATATTCTTCTTAATCTAACGTATAGGAATTTGAAAAATTTTATTATTTCCCTAACAAAATAGATCCATAGTCTGCATTAAACATAGCGTGGCGGGCGAGACATTTACCTGGAGGACGGACATCCGGAATCAGTTGCCGATGTCGGAAATGAATTTCACTCTCATCAGGCGAAGATCATCGTCATCGTATTCATCTCCAAGTTCGGCATAGATACTGTTCATGTCATCTTCCTCGATCCCCCTGATAACTTCCAGAATTTCCTCCTGTTGATCCTCATCGAGAATCTCGTCGATATAATAGTCTATGTCGATTTTTGTACCGGCCTCCACTATCGTATCCAGCTCGTCGATAAACTCTGAAAAGTCAAGGCCCAGACTTTCCGCTATTTCCTCAAGGTCGATATGCCGGTCAATAGCCTGTATTATCGCTATGCGCTTGTTGTTGCGTCCAGGCATTGTCTTGACGGTGATGTCGGTCGGACGCACTATGTCATATTCCTCCACATATTTCCTGATTACCTCAAGAAATTTCGCCCCATGTTTCGCCGCCTTGCCGGCACCGACACCAGGGATGGCGAGCAGTTCCTCGTTTGTTATCGGATATGTGGTAGCCATCGCCTCGAGCGAAGGATTGAGGAATACCACGTATGGAGGAAGATCAAGTTTTCTCGCCATGTCCCTCCTCAGGTCAAGAAGAATGGCATACAGCTGGCTGTCGGCCACACATGCAGACCCGCCGCGCGGTTGCGCCTCGAAATCCTTTTCGGCATAATCCACATCCTCCACAATCTCGAATTTACCGGGATTCAGCAGAAACTGCATCCCCTTGGCAGTAACTTTAAGAATACCGTAATTCTCAAGATCTTTCGACATATACCCGGAAATCACACCCTGCCGCACCACCATGCCCACGATTTTTTCTTCGGCATTGCTGAGATAACCGAAAATCTCAACAAGGTCGTGGCCATTGTTTCTGATTTCATCGGTGGCCCTTCCTATAAGGATATTGACCACATATTCCTCACGATAGCTCTCCCCTATCTGCAACACGCAGTCGATTGCCGCGGAAAGCTCTTCCGAAGCCTCGATCCGCACCGAAGGGTTGAGACAGTTGTCGCAGTTGCCGCAATTGTCAGTATCGAACGATTCCCCGAAATAGTGCATGAGGATTTTACGGCGGCATACGGAGGACTCGGCATAACTTGCGCATTCCATCAGCAGCTGGTGTCCTATTTCCTGCTCGGTAACCGGTTTGGTCTGAATCAGCTTCTCAAGTTTGGAAAGGTCCTTTCTTGAATAAAACATTATGCAGTTCCCCTCTCCGCCGTCACGCCCGGCACGTCCGGTTTCCTGATAATAGCCTTCGAGACTTTTCGGGATGTCGTAATGGATCACGTAGCGGACATCGGGTTTGTCGATACCCATTCCGAAGGCGATTGTCGCCACGATCACGTCCACTTTCTCATGGAGAAATGCATCCTGATTGGCCGACCGCGTCAGGGCATCCATTCCTGCATGATACGGAAGAGCCTTGATATTGTTGATGGCAAGAATCTCGGCAAGCTGTTCCACTCTCCGTCGACTCAGACAATATATAATTCCAGACTGACCGGGATGGTTCTTCACATACCTGATAATGTCACGCTCCACATCTGCTGTCTTGGGGCGGACCTCATAGTAAAGATTCTTTCTGTTGAAACTTGATTTGAAAATATGCGCGTCAAGAATTCCAAGATTCTTCTGTATGTCATGCTGGACCTTTGGAGTGGCGGTGGCAGTGAGTGCGATAATAGGGAATTTACCTATCTCCGACATCATGGGGCGGATTTTCCTGTATTCCGGACGGAAATCATGGCCCCACTCCGAAATACAGTGAGCCTCGTCAATCGCAAAGAAAGAAATCTTCACTGAGCGGAGAAACTCGAGATTCTCCCATTTTGCAAGAGACTCCGGCGCCACATAAAGGAGCTTTGTGCGGCCGGACTTCACATCCTCCCTTACCAAATTGATCTCCTTCTTGCCGAGCGACGAGTTCATGAAATGCGCCACATGGTCCTCCTCTGAAAAATTGCGGAGGGCATCCACCTGATTTTTCATCAGGGCTATGAGCGGAGATATGATTATTGCAGTTCCCTCCGACATCAGGGCAGGCAACTGGTAACAGAGAGATTTGCCACCTCCCGTGGGCATAAGCACGAATACGTTACGGCCATCGAGAAGATTACGGATAATCTCGAGCTGGTTTCCCTTGAAAGTATCGAAACCGAAATGATATTTCAGAGCTTCATGAATCAGCTTAGGATCTGTCATAGTTCATGAGGAATATAGATGAAGAGAGAGTCTGATCCGGAAGCGTTCCGCAAATCATCTCCACACAAAATTAAATCATTTTTTTGACAATTGCAATAGACATGTAAAAAAATGTTCAAAAACAACAGCATAAAAAAAAGCGGCACACCCGCGAGGCATGCCGCTCATATCATATACATACAGGACCTGTATATACAAGCCCCCGGACTATACGTCCTGTCATTTTATCTCCATCTTTCCGAAATGGGCTTTCTCAAGTTGCGAATTCACGAAGTCACCGGTTACGATGAACGATTTATCTCCGGAGGAGGGCACTTCAAACATCGGATCGACCATCACGGTCTCCACAATCGAACGGAGTCCGCGGGCTCCGAGCTTATACTCGATCGCCTTATCCACGACAGCGTCGAGAGCCGAATCTTCGAATACCAGTTCCACCCCATCGGTCTCGAACAATTTTTTATACTGACGGGTGATGGCATTTTTCGGTTCGGTCAGGATTCTGCGCAGTGCGTCGCGGTCAAGAGGCTCGAGACTGGTGAGGACCGGCAGACGCCCTATGATCTCGGGAATCAGTCCGAAACTCTTGAGGTCGCCGGGCATCACAAAACGCATCAGATTCTCACGCTGCTGCTTGCGGCTTTTTTCATCATGGCCGTATCCCACCACATGTGTGTTGAGCCTGGCGGCAATCTTACGCTCTATACCGTCGAAAGCACCCCCGCAGATAAAGAGGATATTCTTTGTGTCCACCGGAATCATTTTCTGCTCCGGATGTTTCCGTCCGCCGTTTGGCGGAACGAGCACCACACTGCCTTCGAGGAGTTTGAGAAGCCCCTGCTGCACCCCTTCGCCACTGACATCGCGGGTGATTGAAGGATTGTCACCCTTACGCGCAATCTTGTCGATCTCGTCGATAAACACGATTCCGCGCTCCGCGCGTTCCACATCGTAGTCGCAGGCCTGCAGAAGCCTTGTCAGCAATGACTCGATATCCTCGCCCACATATCCGGCTTCGGTCAGCACAGTGGCATCCACTATGGTGAATGGAACATCCAGAAGCCTCGCGATGGATTTTGCCAGCAGTGTCTTGCCAGTGCCGGTAGGCCCTACAAGCACCACATTCGACTTCTCGATGTCGATATCGTCATCACCTTTCTGATTGATGCGCTTGTAATGGTTGTAGACGGCCACGGAAAGATACTTCTTGGCCTCTTCCTGACCGATGACATACTGGTCAAGAAACTCCTTTATCTCCCTGGGCTTCGGAATCGACCCGCCGTCCTTCTTCTTTGTGTCCTTCTTCTCCTGGCTGAGCTGGGTGTCACGGACTGTGTCGATATACGATATGCAGTCGGTGCACAGGTTGAGACTGTCAAAAACGGAAATAACCTTCAGATCTTTCCCTTCCGGACGGCCGCACATGGCGCAAACCCTGTTTGTCTTTTTCATTTCAGACTGTTATTTCTTCGTGGGATTGACAAGAACCTTATCGATCATACCATATTCCTGCGCCTCGGAAGCTATCATCCAGTAGTCGCGGTCGGAATCCGCCTCGACTTTCTCGAAGGTCTGTCCCGAATGGGTGGATATGATTTTGTAGAGTTCCTCCTTGAGTTTGAGGATTTCCCTTGCGGTAATCTCTATGTCGGAGGCCTGTCCCTGAATTCCGCCCATGGGCTGATGGATCATCACTCTGGAATGCGGAAGTGCAAAACGCTTGCCACGCTCTCCGGCCACAAGAAGCACCGCCGCCATCGATGCCGCCATTCCCGTGCAGATTGTGGAGACATCGCTGCTGATGTACTGCATCGTGTCGTAGATGCCGAGTCCGGCATACACCGAGCCTCCGGGAGAGTTGATGTAAAGAGAAATATCCTTTTCGGGATCCACCGAGTCGAGATAGAGGAGCTGTGCCTGGATGATATTGGCACTCTGGTCGGATACCTGTGTGCCCAGAAAGATAATCCGGTCCATCATAAGGCGCGAGAACACGTCCATCTGGGTCACATTGAGCTGACGCTCCTCCAGGATGTACGGATTCATATAGTCGGAAGTAGGAGTGAAGACTCCACAGGCGCTCTTCTCCAGCATCCTGCCGTAGGAGTCAAGGGTGTTGGAGCTCATGCCGAGATGATTCACGGCATAGTTCTTGAAATCGTTATGCATATCTAAGAGTTATATTGTCTCAGGCTGCGGAAGCCGTGCCCGAAAAACGGTTCAACTTATAAAAACGGTTCAACTTCACGGATTCCTCCACTATGCAGAATGGAATCCGTGAAGTTGAATATCTGACACACAAATATTGTGCCAATTGTCGGTCAGCAGTCAATTCACTCCGCGGCGGGAGCGAAAAGCTGGTTGAATTCCTCGACAGAAACCTCCTTGACATCAGGAGTTACCGATGCGCGGATACCGTTGAAGAGCTTCATGTCGGAAGTCTGGCGCGCTATCTGCGGACGGGATTTCTCATCCTTGAGGATATCCTTGGCAAAACGCTCCACTGCATCCTCAGGCACATTTGTCATGCCATACTGTGCGAACTGGTTGCGGGCCAGAGAGCGTGCGGTGTTCATCAAGTCATCCTCCGACACCTCGATGGCAAGTTTTCTTGCCACATTGTCCTTCACGAGATCCCATACCAGCTGTTTGCGGATCGAGGGATATTCCTCCTCAAGCTGCGCGGGGGTGAGTTTCTCGTTCTGCGACAGAAGAAAATCCTTCAGCACATCGTCGGGAAGACTGAGGTCACCGGTATTGTCGGTAAGTACTTTCTCCGCGTCGATTGTGAAACGGTAGTTCTGGTCACCTTCGAGGCCAGCCTCTATCATCTTGCGGACCTCCTCCCGGTAAGACTTCTCATCGGCCACCTTACCTTCTCCGAAAGCCTTGTTGTAATATTCCTCACCGAGTTCGGCAGGCTTGAGCACGATAATCTCCTTTATGTCCATGCGGAAGTCTCCCTTATGAGCCTCCACTTCATCCTTGTCGATATTGAGCATTGATGAGAGTTCAGCCGGATTTCCGTCGGCAGTGGCCCAGGGATTGAACACAACTGCATCGCCTACATGCTTGCCGGCGAAAAGTTTGCGCTGGTCATCGTTACGGAAATATTGCGGCGACACTATGCCGTTCTCCACTACGACGCCACCTTCCCTGTCGGTACCGTCCTCATTAAGCTCGGTCATCACACCCTTGACAAGAGCGGTCTCGTCCACCTCCTCGCCGGGGCCCTGAGTACCCATGCGACGGCGGAGAGCCTTGTCCTGAGTGTCGACCATCTCGTCGGTGACATTTATCCTGTAGTAAGGGATGTGTACATCCTTGTCGAGCTTGACATCGAAGTCGGGAGCCACGCCTACATTGAATTTCAACTTGAAATCCTTCTCCTCGGGATTGAGCACGTTCTCCTTGTCGGGCACGGGGTTGCCGAGCACGTTGATCTCATTCTCCCGGATATAGTCATAGACTGCGTTGCCTACCAATTTGTTTACCTCGTCGTATTTCACAGCGTTGCCATACTTCTTGGCGATAAGACCTGCGGGAACATGTCCCGGACGGAAACCGGGTTCGGCATGCTTCTTGCCAATCTCCTTGAGCTGTTTCTTAACGTTGTCGGCATAATCCTTCTCTTCGACATCAACGGTTATCACACCGTGGTTTTCGTCGATCTTGACGTATTCTATTTTCATTTCCTGATTATATGTTTCTTATAATTTGCAATCGTTACCGGAGCCTTTCTCCATGCCGGAGCTTACCCCATGCCTGCGAACCTGCGCCACATGCGCATAATCTACAACAAATATCGTGCCGTAGATTCCGCCGACATACTCGTTTGAATTGCAAAATTAACAAAATTTACGCTAATTCGTACTTAATCTGTCAAAAATTCAGATTTAACTTTTGAAAAATTGGCGGAAAACCTTTACCGTATCGACATGGTCGGACACTGCGGCGGTCTCTCTGGCCGAGTGCATCGCCCATATCGCGCATCCCATGTCAACCCCATTTATGTCAAGCTGGGCCGACGATATGTTGCCGAGCGTGCTGCCTCCGGCCACATCGGCGTGATTGACGAAATACTGGCGGTTCACTCCGGCTTTTTCGCACAGCGCGCCGAATACCGCCGCGCCGCGGGCATCGGTCATATATTTGCAGTTCGCGTTGATTTTCACCACCGGTCCTCCACCCATAACCGGATGGTTGGTCGGGTCGTATTTCTCATTATAATTGGGATGCCATGCATGGGCGTCATCGGCCGAAATCATGAACGACCTCGACAATGCGCGATAGAATGCCTGCGGCTCCTCGCCGAACGCAATACACAACCGCTCCATGATATGGCGCAGTACCGGCGAATGCGCACCCTGCTTTGTTCCGCTTCCGGTCTCCTCATTGTCGAACACCGCGAGAACGCGCGTAGCCTCGCACGGAATGTCACACTCGGCAAGCATTGCCTCCAGACCGGCAAAGGCCATGGAGAGGTCGTCTATGCGCGCCGACTGGAAAAGTTTCTCACCCACCCCGACAAATCCGGCTTTCTCGGCCGGATAGAGGCAGAGTTCATAGTCAGTGATATCCTCCGGCGCGATATTTTCCCCTGTCTGCTCCGACAAATGTGCCGCCACTATCGAGCGTATCACGCCGCCATGGTTCCGGTAGGACTCTATTTCCGCGGCAGAGAAATATCCCACCACCGGCTTCATGTCCTTCTGCACGGAGAGAGGATTACCGTCGTTGACGGCACGGTTGAAATGAATGGCAAGATGCGGGATGACAGCGACAGGACGGCGAAGGTCAATGGTCACTTCGCGCGGAGCGAGGACATCGTCCGAGCGCATCATCACCCTGCCTGAAATCGAGAGCGGTCGGTCAAACCATGTGTAAAGGATACCGCCTCCGTACTTCTCGACATTGAGCGAGACCATGCCTCCGTCACCATATATCTCACAATTCGGTTTCAGCTTGAAACAGGGGCTGTCGCTGTGCGCGGAGATGATGCGGACACCATGATCCGCCAGACTTTCCGTTCCGGCAACAAACGCAAACAGGGCACTCCCGTTCTTGGTAACGAAGTATTTGCCTCCGCGCTCTATCTTCCAGATGTCGGCTTCGCTGAGCCGGCGGAATCCGCTTCCCGCAAGAATGTCGGCCATAAGGTCGACCGCGAGAAAATTACATGTCGAACGGTCCATCCAGTCAAACAGCCTTGACATTATTTCTTTTGTTTCTTTTGTTTCCATGGTAGGGTATGTTAATCACGGCCCGGGAAATCTTCCGCACCGCATGTTTGTCATGATGGTGAATATCTTATGTGGTTGAGGGCGCGCACCACATTGCAGAGGGTCTGCGACCAGTATCCCTCGAAGTTTTCCCTGCACTCCCGGAAAGCCGCCGGTGCGCTCTCGCCGTCGCTGTCGCGCACAACCGAGATATAATTGCAAAGAGGCTGAAAAATATCGGCAAGACACTCCGCCACAGAGGATCCTATCGGCGTGTCGCTGTATTTCATATCTTCCTCAAAGGTCTCGAGAAAGACATCGTCGGGCCCCATCAGCGTCTCCACATTCCTGCGCACACTTTCGTAGAAATCCTCGTCCACGTATGAGGCGAAGTACTCGAATTCCGACTGCTCCGGCAGATCCTCTACATCTATCGACGAGAAATCCAGATAAATGGCAGGCAGAAGCGAGAGCATCTCTTTGACAAACTCATCCTTCTCCATCTCCCGCGCATTTTCAAGCGTCAGGCAGTAGTTGGAGGCAAGGGCTGTAGTGGCAAGAAGGCGCGCCTTGATTGAATCTTCATTCATACAAATTTCTTCTTTTTATATAATCCAGCACTTCATCGGGGAGGAAGAAGCTCAGATTCATTCCTTTTTTCACTCCCTCTCTGATAAACGTCGAGGAAATCTCGGCAAGGGGAGCATTTTGCAGCAAAGTAACATTCGTGGGGAGAACTCCGACCTCCTCCGCAGGAATATAGAAACCGGGCCGCTGATAGACTATTATCCTGAACTCCGCCACAATCCTGTCATGGTCCCGCCAGAGATTAAAGTCAAGCCAGTTGTCGGATCCTATTATCAGAGTGAACTCATCTTCCGGGTATCGCTCGCGCAACATGCCAAGGGTACGGTAAGTGAAAGATGGCGCTGGAAGCGAGAGTTCGAATGCAGATGCCTTGAGACGTGGATTGCGTGCAGTTACAGACTTCACCATCTCAAGACGGTCAAGGTCATCGGCAGGGTTCGAATCACTCTTGAGAGGATTGCGGCGGCTAACCATAAGCCACACCTGGTCCAGCCCGCAGGTCTGGACCACATAGTTCGCAATCATGGCATGCCCTGTGTGTATCGGGTTGAAACTGCCGCTAAATACTCCTATTTTCATTATTCAGGGTAATTGTAATGGACTCACGACAACCCGTTATAGTCTGTTATGCATCTGTCAATCATTCCTTCACGAAATTCCTGATTATTTCCTCCACCTCGGAGGCCGCCCGCGACAGATTGTCGTTGACCACGCGCTCATCGAATTCGGAAGCGAATGTCATTTCATAACCGGCTTTTCCGAGGCGACGCGAGATAGCCTCCTCACTGTCCGTCTGTCGTCCACGCAGACGGCGTTCAAGTTCCTCGAGGCTCGGAGGCATGATGAAGATGGAGACGGCCTCGTCTCCGAATCTCTTCTTTACATTCAGTGCCCCTTTCACATCAATGTCCATGATAAGATTACGGCCTTCGCCGGTAACGCGCTCCACCTCCGAAAGGAGTGTGCCGTAGCATGTTCCTTTGTATACCTCTTCCCATTCCACGAATTCACCGGCCTCGACGCGACGTGAGAATTCGTCGGGAGTCAGAAAGTAATATTCGCGGCCGTCGCGTTCCTCTCCCCGCGGGCTGCGGCTTGTGGCCGACACGGAGAAGCCCAGGGCCAGCTCAGGATTATCGATGATCTTCGAGATTATCGATGACTTGCCGGTACCCGATGGCGCCGACACTATTATGATTTTTCCCTTATTTCTTTCCATCACTACAACACATTCAGCACCTGTTCCTTGATCTGCTCCAGCTCATCCTTCATCATCACCACTATTTTCTGCATTTCCGCATGGTTCGACTTGGAGCCCAAAGTGTTGATTTCGCGACCCATTTCCTGCGCGATGAAGCCAAGCTTTTTACCCTGGCCCTGCGGCGCGCGGTCACCTTGACGCTCTCCCATTGTGTCGAGGAAATAAGCGAGATGAGTCTGCAGACGGGTCTTTTCCTCGGTCACGTCAAGTTTCTCTATGTAGAAAATCATCTCCTGTTCGAGACGACCTTTGTCAATCTCGATGGAATCGAGGCGCGAAAGCTGCTCCTCGATGCGTGCCTTTATTTTGGGCACCCGTTCTGCCTCATAAGGCTCTATTCCATCCAGAAGAGCGCCCAGATTCTTTATCTTTCCGACAAAGAAATCATAAAGTTTGCGGCCTTCCGTGGCGCGGAACTCCTCAAGAGCGTCGACTGCGGCGGCACATGCTTCGTGGAACGCTTCGATATCATCCTTTCCGACACCGGACACATCGCTCCTGAACGTGTCGGGCATACGCATAAGAACTCCGAACCAATCCTGCGGCGCGCCGATACCCAGTCTTATGCCGAGTTCCTCTATCTGCCGCTTATAGTTCGACACAACGGCTTCATTAATCTGTACCGGAGTCTCGTCTCCGACGTATTCGACGGAGGCTGACAGGTCGGTCTTGCCACGCTCCATGCGCGATCCGATATAATTGCGGGCTTCCACTTCAATCTCCTTGAAATAGGACGGGACCCTCATAGTCAAATCAAACTGCTTACTGTTCAGCGACTTGATCTCAATAGTTATCTTTTTGGAGGAGGAAGATGCAACACCGCGGCCGAAGCCGGTCATCGATAATATCATGTAGATTCAGTTTTCTTATTTTTCAAGGAGAGATAACAACTGCAAATATACGACTTTTTAGGCAAACCGACAAATAATAAGTGCGGGAAGAGGTCCGCCGGACATCCTCGCGCACTTATCATCTTGGTATTATTAGCCAGGTTTTGCTTCACCTGGCAGACAACTGTCACTTCACGCCAAGGTCTTCAAGGATTTTGTCGATGTGGTTTTCAGCCACTTTCACAAGTTCTTCGTACTGTTCCTTAGTCTCCATCCGCTCGCGGACTTCCACATAGAACTTGATCTTAGGCTCTGTTCCGGAGGGACGCACCGAAACCTTGTCTCCGCTTTCGGTGAAGAACTGGAGCACATTGCTGGTAGTGGGGAAATTCATCTTCTCCACCTCTCCTGTTTTCAGATTCCGGCAGTTCAGGTCCGAATAGTCCTTTATGCAGGTCACCGGGCTGCCGGCGAGAGTTTCGGGAGGATTCTCACGGAAGTTCTTCATCATGGCGACAATCTCCTCATGCCCGCTCTTTCCCGGACGAACCACGCTCACGCCACGCTCGCGTGAAAATCCATACTCGTTGTAGATTTCCACAAGGAGTTCATAAAGGTTCATACCCTTGTCGGCTGCCCACGCGGCACACTCGGCTATGAGGGAGTTGGCAGAGATAGAGTCTTTGTCGCGCACGAACGTCTCGGCAAGGAACCCGTAACTCTCCTCGCCGCCGCCCAGATAGCGTCCGGTATCCTCCATGTTGCGCATCACGTCGGCAATCCACTTGAAACCTGTGTAGCAGTCCATACAGCGGATGTTGTTCTTGTCGGCAATACGCTTGATTGCTTCTGTCGTGACGATAGTCTTCACGACATATTCATTGCCGTTGAGAAGTTTGTTCTCCACGTTTTTGGTGATTATGTAGTAGAGGAGAATCATGCAGATCTGGTTGCCGTTGACAAGCTGGTAGTTGCCTTTCTTGTCGCGGACCACGAGGCCCACACGGTCAGCGTCGGGATCAGAAGCGAGCACGAGGCTTGCGCCGGTTTCCTTCGCCTTCTCCACAGCCATGGCCATGGCCTCGCTGTTCTCCGGATTGGGAGAAACCACCGTCGGGAAGTCGCCGCTCTGCACGTCCTGCTCAGGGACATGGATTATGTTTTCGAACCCCCACATCTTCAGCGAATCGTACATGAGGCGCTTTCCGGTGCCGTGGATCGGGGTATAGACAATCTTCATGTCGCTGTGACGGCGGTTGGACTCGGGCGAAAGACTCAGAGTATGGATGTCATGCAGGAACTGGTCGTCGATATCCTTGCCTATCTCCTGAATAAGAGATTTGTCGGCCTCGAACTTGATCTGGTCCACCGATGTGATGTCGTTCACATACTCTATGGTCTTCACATCATGAGGTGAGATCATCTGGGCGCCATCGCTCCAGTATGCCTTGTAGCCATTGTACTCCCTGGGATTGTGGCTGGCAGTGACCATCACACCGCTCTGACATCCGAGTTTGCGGATGGCATAGGATACCTCGGGCGTGGGACACGGTCCGTCAAAGAGATAGACCTTGATTCCGTTGGCAGAGAAGACCGCGGCGGTGAGTTCAGCGAATTTGCGCGAGTTGTTGCGCACGTCATAGCCTACGGCCACACTTATCTGCGGGAGATCCCTGAATGTGTCTTTCAGATAATTTGCCAGACCCTGAGTTGCGGAGCCGACAGTGTAGATGTTCATTCTGTTGGTACCGGCTCCCATGATTCCCCGGAGTCCGCCTGTTCCGAATTCGAGATCCTTGTAGAAAGCATCTATAAGCGGAGTCTTGTCCTCCGCCTCGATCAAAGCCTTGACCTCAGCGCGGGTTTCCTCGTCGTATTGCGGACCGAGCCACTTCTCCGCCCGCTCGGTGACGGACCTGACTAATTCTTCGTTTTGCATAATCTATATTGGGTTATATGAATATATTCTTATCTGGATTGAATACTGTCGGATGTGAAACATCTGCCGTGCAGCAGCCGGCGACAGGGAATTATCCTCTATTGTAACACAAAATTAAGAAAAAAAGTTAACTTTCAGAACTTATATTAAAAAATTTTAGCATCTGTTGTCTGCAGCATTTTTCCGACGCGCCGGAATACTCTTGAGGAGACCGAAGACAAGCTTACGCAATTAAGCCGGAGGCCCTTGCGTTATATTCACAGGAAGAATCAAAAAATATAAGGTTTATGTCTAAAATTTCCTGGCGTCCCGGCACAATGGTCTATCCGCTGCCGGCCGCGCTTGTGACAGTGGGCGCCACTCCCGAAGAATGGAATCCCATCACTGTGGCATGGATCGGAACCATCTGCTCCGACCCGGCGATGCTCTATATCTCGGTACGCCCCGAACGCCATTCTCACGCCATTTTAATGGAACGGATGGAATTCACCGTCAACCTCACCACAGCCGACATGGCGCGCGCCACCGACTGGTGCGGAGTCCGTTCCGGAAAGGATTTCGACAAATGGAAAGAAACCGGACTTACTCCGATTCCGGGAGAGAAAGTGGCTTCGCCAACCATCGAACAGTCCCCTCTCAGCATTGAATGCCGTGTCAAGTCTGTCACATCGCTCGGCAGCCACGACATGTTTATCGCCGAAGTCCTCAACGTCAGGGCCGATTCCCGTTTCATCGAACCGGAGGCCGACAGATTCGCACTCGAGAAATCCGGACTGATGGCTTACTGTCACGGTCACTACTTTTCACTCGGAGAGATGATCGGCAAGTTCGGCTTCTCCGTCCAGAAAACACCGAAAGCCAAAAAATAACATAATACGTGCCTGATGACGGTCAGGACTTATCACTTTTTATATAATTTGAAAAGGCTCATTCGTCGAATGTGCCTTTTTTTTATTAAATTTGCATTTGATAGAGTCTCATCCGACGGACTCGCATAATGACAATGAGAAAGAAAAGTAACGAAAATATCGATGAACTGGAGGATTTCCAGCCAAGAAACGCAAGAAAATTCAAACGCAACCGCCGCATCGTGCAATGGATGTGGGTATCGTTTCTTGGCCTTGGATTTTTTATTTTGTTCCTTATGCTCCTCATTTACAATGGAGTGATTGGTTACATGCCTCCAATCGAGGAACTTGAGGACCCTCACGACAAACTGGCCTCGCTCGTATATGCCTCCGACGGCACCACCGAACTCGGCCGGTACTATTTCGGCGCCGGAAACCGGGTCTATACCGATTACAACGGTATTTCGCCCCATGTGATCAGCGCTCTGGTCGCCACAGAAGACATCCGTTTCCGCGAACATTCGGGCATCGACTTCAAGGCGCTCGGGCGTACTGCTGTGAAAACCCTCATGCTCGGTGACAAATCGGCCGGAGGAGCCTCCACCATTACCCAGCAGCTCGCCAAGCAGCTTTATTCACAACCCTCGGCCAACCTGTTCAAGAGAGCCATGCAGAAGCCTATCGAATGGATGATAGCCGTCAAACTCGAACGTTTCTATACAAAGGACGAGATCATCAACATGTATCTCAACCGGTTCGACTTCCTCAACAACGCTGTCGGCATCAAGACTGCAGCCAACGTATATTTCGGTAAAGAACCGCATGACCTCAAGATCGAAGAGGCCGCCATGCTCGTCGGGATGCTCAAGAATCCGAGCTATTACAATCCTCTGCGCCATGAGGAACGGACCATCAACAGACGCAACACTGTGTTCGAGCAGATGCTGAAGGCCGGCTTCATCTCCAGAGTCGAATTCGACTCGCTTAAGAATCTTCCTCTCGGACTAGACTACCATAAGGTTGACCACAAGGAGGGAGGAGCCCCTTATCTCCGTGAGGAGATACGCCGTCTGATGACCGCAAAAAAACCTGTCGCGCCGAAACGATCCGACTACAATTCCATGGTCGCGTATCATGTGGCCATGGGCAACTATAATTCCGATTCCACGCAATGGGAGGAGAATCCGCTGTATGGATGGATTTTAAAGAACCCCAAACCGGACGGAAGCCACTACGACCTCTACACCGACGGACTGCGGATCTACACCTCCATCGACATGAGGATGCAGCAGTATGCCGAAGAGGCTGTCAACGAACACCTCGGCGGAGTGCTCCAGCCCGCATTCGAGCGGGAGAAACGCGGCTCCCGCACCGGCCCCTACACTTCCAACTCCAACGAACTCAGTTACTCCGGAGTGCAGCGCCTCATCAAAAACGCCATAAAGCAGACGGAGCGCTATCGTCTTATGAAACAAGCAGGAGCTTCCGACGAGGAGATCGACCAAGCATTCCACACTCCCTACCAGATGGACATCTTTGCCTACGTTAGGGAGACAAAGAAAGAGAACGGCCGCAACGTCACTCGCATAGTGCCAGGCTCCAAATCAGTGACCATGACGCCGTATGACTCGCTGATGTACATGAAGACCATCCTCCGGACCGGCCTGATGAGCATGGATCCGGTGACAGGATACGTCAAGGCATACGTCGGCGGCCCCGATTTCACCCATTTCCAATACGACATGGTGTCGCGGGGAAAACGACAGATCGGCTCCACGGCCAAGCCTTTCCTATACACGCTCGCCATGGAGCAGGATTTCACCCCCTGCTCAATGTTCAGCAACACCCAGCCTGTGTTCGGCAACTGGGCGCCGCGCAACTCCAGCCATGCACGCGTCGGAGAGATGGTCGATCTTCGATGGGCGCTGACCAACTCCAACAACTGGATATCGGCACGTCTTGTCAACGAGCTGACTCCCGGCGCGCTGGCCAACAAAATGCGGATGTTCGGAATCACCGGTTATATCGACGCCCATCTCCCGCTCTGTCTCGGCACAGTGGATGTGCCGGTAGGCCAGATGGTGGCGGCTTACACCGCGTTCTCCAACCGCGGAATACGCGTGGACCCCATATTCGTCACCAGAATCGAGGACAATCAGGGGAACCTCATCTACTCGGCAGTGCCTCACCGCACGGAAGTCACCAGCGAGGATGCATATTATAAGATAGTATCCATCCTGCTCAATGTGGTGGACAGCGGAACGGGAGCGAGTCTACGCTCACGCTACGGCATCCGCGCGCAGATGGGAGGAAAAACCGGTACCACCAATTCCAACTCCGACTCATGGTTCATGGGCTTTACCCCGGACCTCGTCACAGGCGTATGGGTCGGAGGCGAAGAAAGATACATCCACTTCAACACAATGGCTTTCGGACAGGGAGCGCGGGCCGCGCTCCCAATCTACGGACTCTTCATGCAGAAAGTCTACGCAGACCCGAAACTCCCCTACTCCCAGGACGCAAAGATTGAATTCCCGGACAATGTGGAACTGTGCGGCAATGAGATCTTCGACTATTCCGAAGCACCGGTCGAAGAAGAAGTGATCGACGCAGGCTATTTCGAATAAACCTGTCATCAGGTCTGCACTGATAGCAGCCACAACGACAAATGGCCTCCCTATTTCGGGAGGCCATTTGTCGTTGTGAGGTATTAGGAATTTACTTCTTTGTGCGGTTGCCGTAGCGGCTGCGGAATTTGTCGACGCGTCCTGCGGTGTCGACGAGTTTCTGCTTGCCGGTGAAGAAGGGATGCGACGAACTGGTGATCTCAAGTTTCACCAGCGGATACTCCTTGCCGTCGATTTCGATGGTCTCGCGCGATGCGACAGTGCTGCGCGTGATGAATGTCTCATCGTTCGACATATCCTTGAAACATACCTCGCGGTACTCTTTGGGATGAATTTCCTTTTTCATTTCTGTTAAAACTGCAGTTTAAAATTAATTATTAAAGTCTCAGCAGGTCGCGATCCCGCTGAATCGGCTTGCAAAATTACAAATTTTTCGGTAAACAGCCAAAAAACTTTTCAGGAATTCGCTAAAGGAAGAAAAGTACGATCATCTGCGCCGCCACCACGCGCATGAACATGGTCAGCGGATAGACCGTGGAGTATGCCACGGCCGGGGCGTCGTTGTTGGCGATCTTGTTGCCGTAGGCAAGCGCGGGAGGATCGGTGTAGCCTCCGCTCATCATTCCGCAGATGTAGAAATAATTGATCTTGTATTTCCACCGGGCTATCACTCCCACTACTATGAGCGGAATGATGGTGATCAATACTCCGTATCCCACCCAGACGGCACCCTGGACATTGAATACCGTTGCCACAAAATCCTTTCCTGCGGCTATTCCCACCGAAGCGAGGAACAGACATATCCCGATTTCACGGAGCAGCAGATTGGCCGACGAGTTTGTATAGGTCACCAGATGCACCTTGGCCCCGAACGCGCTTATAAGAATCGCGACAATCAGCGGACCTCCCGCGAGACCCAGTTTCATGGGTACCGACATGCCTGGAAACTGTAGCGGCAGACTCCCGAGCACGATTCCGAGAAATATTCCGAGAAACATCGTGAACAGATTGGGTTCGTTGAGCCGCTTCATGGAGTTTCCGAGTTTTGTGGCGAGATTATTGATGTCATCGATTTTTCCCACCACTGTGAGCCGGTCACCCATCTGAAGGCGTAAGCCGGAAGAAGCCACCAGGTCAAGACCGGCACGGTTCACGCGTGTCACGTTGAGCTTATAACCGTCATGCAGATGCATCGAGCCGAGTTTGACTCCGTTGTACTCGGTGCGTGTCACCAGAATACGGCGCGACACCACCGGCCCCTTCTCCATCTCCCATGCCTTGTCGACCTTGGGACCGAGGAAGCGCAGGAAAATCTCTTCGTCATGCAGAGAGCATACCACCAGACACAGATCGCCGGTCTCAATGGTGTCCTGCGAGGTGGGTATGATTACTGTCCCGTCAGGTTTCTCGATGCGGGACATCACGTAATCGCAAGAGATAAGAGCGTGCAGTTTCTGCATGGAAAGCCCAGACACCATGTCGTTGGTCACCTTGAAGGTGACCCGGGCAGCCTGTTCGGAACTTTTCTCGCCTCCGGTGATCTCTTCATTCTCTTTCTCCAGATTTATCTTGAAAAGCTTCTTGATGAGAATCATGGTGAGGATGATGCCGACCACCCCGAGCGGATAGGCGGCGGCATAACCCATCGACATCTGCTGACTCACATCATAACCTTCTGGATTTACCTGAAGGAAAGCCTGCTGTGCGGCTCCGAGTCCGGGAGTGTTGGTCACCGCACCGCTCATTATGCCGACAAGCTGTGAAATCGAAGTGGAGCCTTGGCTACCTCCCTGCGCGAAATAGATGATAAGCATTATGGCCACATTCAGCCCGATGCCGAGCATGGCCAGACCGTTTAACCGAACTCCCCCCTCTTTGAAGGAGGAGAAGAAACCGGGGCCAACCTGCATACCGATTGAGAAAATGAAGAGAATCAATCCGAACTCCCTGAGGAAATGAAGCACGTCGGGCGCGGCGGTATAGCCGAAATGCCCCAGCAGGATTCCCACAAACAGCACGAACGTGACTCCCAGCGAAACGCCAAAAAACTTCATTTTACCCAGATATATTCCGACGAAAATCACGAACGAATACAACAGTATCGTGCTCGCGAGCGAAACACTACCGGGTCTGAGCAAATCAATGAGCCAATCCATTGAAAAAAGCAATTATTACCATTCTTATTTACCACCCAATTTGTTCCCCTTATATATTTTTTACACGGGAGAGAGCTGAATCCTCCCTCCCGTGTACAGCAGTCACACCAGCTTCCGGTAGCGGATGCGGTGCGGAGTGTCGAGGCCGCCGTCGCGGCGTTTCTTGAATTCCTCGTATTCCGAATAGCTTCCCTCGAAGAAGGTGACCTTGCTGTCACCCTCAAAAGCGAGGATATGCGTGGCGATGCGGTCGAGGAACCACCGGTCGTGGCTTACCACCACGGCACAACCGGCGAAATTCTCGAGACCTTCCTCGAGAGCTCTCAGCGTATTGACATCAATGTCGTTTGTCGGCTCGTCAAGCAACAGCACATTGCCCTCCTCTTTCAGAGCCATGGCAAGGTGTAGTCGGTTTCTCTCTCCGCCGGACAGCACACCAATCTTTTTCTCCTGATCGGCACCGGTGAAATTGAACCGTGACAGATAGGCTCGGGCATTCATGTCCCGGCCTCCCATTCTGAACGATTCCACACCTTGCGATATAACCTCATACACTGTCTTTTCCGGCAGCAGATCCTTATGGCTCTGGTCGACGTATGCGATCTTCACAGTCTCTCCGACCTCAAACTCACCTCTGTCGGGATTCTCCATTCCCATTATCAACCGGAAAAGCGTTGTTTTTCCAGCACCGTTTGGGCCGATCACACCTACAATGCCATTGGGAGGCAACATGAAGTTAAGGTCCGTGAACAAGGCCCTGTCGTCATAACCCTTGGCCAGGTCGCGTGCCTCGATCACCTTGTTGCCGAGCCTCGGCCCGTTGGGGATATAGATCTCAAGTTTCTCCTCGCGTTCCTTCTGGTCCTCGTTAAGAAGCCTGTCGTAACTGGAGAGACGGGCCTTCCCCTTGGCCTGACGTGCCTTTGGCGCCATACGTACCCACTCCAATTCGCGCTCCAGAGTCTTGCGGCGCTTGCTGGCCTGCTTTTCCTCCTGCGCCATCCGCTTGGTCTTCTGGTCGAGCCACGATGAATAATTTCCCTTCCATGGAATACCCTCTCCCCGGTCGAGTTCGAGAATCCATCCGGCCACATGGTCGAGGAAGTATCGGTCGTGGGTCACGGCGATCACCGTGCCGGGATATTGCTGAAGATGCTGTTCGAGCCAGTCGATACTCTCCGCGTCAAGGTGGTTGGTCGGCTCGTCAAGCAAAAGTATGTCGGGCTGCTGCAGCAACAGGCGGCATAGAGCCACCCGACGACGCTCTCCTCCCGACAGCACAGCGATCTTCCTGTCATCCGGCGGACAGCGCAGGGCATCCATCGCCCTGTCGAGTTTGTTGTCTATATTCCAGGCATCGGCAGCGTCGAGTTTGTCCTGAAGTTCGGCCTGACGCTCTATGAGTTTGTTCATCTTGTCGGCATCCTCAAGAACGTCGGGGTCTGCAAAAGCGTTGTTGACCTCGTCATATTCCTTGAGGAGCGCCATCACCGGAAGCACCCCCTCCTCTACCACCTCACGGACAGTCTTGTCAGGATCCAGTTGCGGATCCTGCTCCAGATAGCCTACACTGTATCCCGGGGAGAACACCACATTGCCCTGATAGCTTTTGTCAAGGCCGGCAATAATCTTCAGCAGCGTCGACTTTCCACTGCCGTTGAGACCGATGATACCGATCTTCGCTCCGTAGAAAAAGGAGAGGTATATGTTTTTTAATATCTGTCGCTGGGGAGGAATGATCTTGCTCACGCCCACCATCGAGAA